>JARRPN010000320.1:3911-5330 GCA_037382875.1 Calditrichaceae bacterium
AGATGAAAATTTTCCGCTAGCAGAGGAAAAATTTGCTGAGTTCGATTCCACATATAATGATTCTACAGATCATTATTCATTTTATAATAAATATGGCTATTTTCTATTAAACCAGAAAGACTATGATAAAGCTATATATGCATTTAAACGTCAGGTTGAGTTAGCATCTGATGAAGCAAATCCGTATGATAGCCTCGGTGACGCATATCGTGCAGCAGGTGATACGGATGCCGCCATCGCTCAATATAAAAAGGCACTTGAAATTGATCCTAAAATGAAAACTTCCAGAGAAAAATTGGAAAAGCTGCAAAAAAACAAATAAAAATCTCATTAATAGTATGAACGATCACATTATAATCGGTATGGCTGGTCATATTGATCATGGTAAAACAGCTCTGATTAAAGCACTGACTGGTATTGAAACCGATCAACATAAGGAAGAACGAGAGCGGGGAATTACTATTGATATTGGTTTTGCCTACTGGAAAAATAATATCACTATAATTGATGTACCTGGTCATGAAAAATTCATCCGGAATATGGCCGCTGGCGTCAGTGCTCTTGATTTATTTTTACTGGTTATTGCAGCTGATGATGGTATTATGCCCCAAACAAAAGAACATCTGGAAATTTTAAAATTTTTTGGTGCGGAAGATGGTATTGTAGCTTTAAATAAAATTGATCTGGTTGATGAGGAATGGCAATTGCTTGTTCAGGATGAAGTTCGAACGTTTTTAAATAATCATGGATTCAAAAATGTTCCCGTTGTACCTGTCTCCGCTATTAAAAACAAAGGTATCGAAAATCTGCATAATATAATCTCTGAAAAAGTTTCAGGAATTAAGAAACATGTAAAAGACAGACCATTTCGATTAAATATTGACAGGAGCTTTTCTATAAAGGGGTTTGGAAGTGTTGTGACCGGAACAATACTATCATCGAAGGTCAAACCCGGAGATAATATAACATTATTGCCAATAAACAAATCGGTGAAAGTAAGAGGAATACAAGTACATCAAGCTGATATTGAAGCTGCGCTCGCCGGTCAGCGTGCTGCGATTAATATTACGGGTGTAGAAAAAGACGATTTACCTCGGGGCACAGTTTTAGTTGAAGAAAACTCATTAGTTCCGAGTACAACCTTTCTTGCAGAAATAAGCACCATTAAAAATTTAAAATATAAATTAAAAAAACATAGCAAAGTCCACATACATATTGGAACTCAGGAATTACTTGGAAAAATTTTTTGGTTTGAAGATGATCTTTATTTGCAGGAAAATAAGACATATTATATGCATATTAAGCTGAGTGAATCGGGAGTAGCAGCTCCAGGTGATGCCATTTTAATCCGCAGTTTTTCTCCTGTTACAACCATTGCTGGTGGTAAAGTACTTTACATTGATCCGCCCGGTATCCGCC
>JARRPN010000321.1:0-589 GCA_037382875.1 Calditrichaceae bacterium
AATGTACCAGAACCTTTCACTGATTTATAACAAACCTCAAATCTTCCATAGACATAACTGTCTATAGTACGCAGTTCTGCACCTTTATAGTCTTTGGCAACTAAAAAAGAAAACACAAAATATAAAATTATATAGATGGATCTGTAAATCATTTATTCGACTTTCAACAATCTACCGTAATCCAGACGATTATAAGTTGTTAGACGAGGAAAATTGGGAACGTAGACGGGAAAAGGTACATTATCCTGCACAACAAAGATATCTATATCTGCCAATTCAAGTGATTCAAATAATTCCATATTAATTTCTATTTGGTCGGAATAATTTTTGAATAATTTTTGCATATATGGATCTAAGATACTCTCCACAGTATTAAGATCATTTTTATTATCACTTCCAGATGCTTCCAGAATTTGTTGTTTCATATATTCAGCTTTCAGATGATCTTCCCACATAGAATACCGATGCTTTAGCTTTTCATCTTTATCATAACCGCGATCGTAAGCATCAGCTGTGATGTAGAGATCCCGAATCATATCAGCAATTGCCAATCTGAATTGTTCACCAAATTGTCTTTTACTCATTTTTG
>JARRPN010000321.1:611-4048 GCA_037382875.1 Calditrichaceae bacterium
AAACCTGACCATCTATTACAAATAAGGTTTGGTTTTTAATTTCATCAACCTTATCCGCAATATCATCAAGATCTATTTGACTTTCGTCTCCCGTCTGCCAAACTTGTTTCTGCATTTTTGATTTGGACTTTTCCTGAGCCTTAAAATAAGCGGGTGCAACGGCTTCCACCAGTTTAATCAGTATTTCTTTATTAAAATTGATTTGCTTACCATGCATTAATTCCTTGATCCAAGACACGTAAATATCCATTGCAGCTACATTGGTCTCTTTCTCCCTGATATCGGCTAATCGTTGCTGTTTTTCTTTTTCAGTCATTAAAATACGTCGGGTCCATCCATTTATTCGAATTAACGTATGAGAATTCTCATCCAATTTAATTGGACCAATGATCTGACCCTTTTGTAAATTATCTGAATGAAATAGCGCTTTATATACCGGATCTTCTAAAGGCGAATCAAATTTTAGATCAAGTTCCTGGACTGAACCTCCCGCTTTTCTAATTCCATCTTTTATATCAGTAAATGTGATTTTATTTTGATGAAGGTCTTCGGCAATCTGATTAGCAATTCTATCATCCCCAATCGGGATAAGATCGACCTGGTAAGTACGTTCTGAGTTTTCTAATGCTGTTTTGAATAATTGATCATTTAAATTAACTTGATCAACAGCAACTCTTTGATAATATAATTGACGTAATTCCTGTTCTTTGCGTCCTTTCAGGTAAGCTTGGATTCCCGGATCGTTATCGATCAGAGTATTATTTCCTGCTTCTATAGCTAATAATTTTTCTGCAACCAGTGAATTCAGTGCAATTTTTTTATGAATATAATTATCATTCCTGCACCATTCCGGACGGATTGTATAACTGGATCTCGTGAGAAATTCTTCGCCTGTTATAGATATATCCCCTATACGGACGAGAACAGAACGATCAGTTTCATTAACGGATTCACAAGCGAATAATATTAATCCTGTACACAATATTATCTTTACGTACTTTTTAACCATCAAAACGTAAAGCCAAATGTATAACAATGATAATCACCTAATAGTCCTATGCTGCGATAAGCATAATCCAGTTTAAGCGAAATATTGTTCATTAAAAATTTCTGGAAACCACCGCCAAAAGTTATACCAAATTCTGAATCTTCCAGGAAAAGGGCTTTGTAGCCGCCTCTTAAATAGAATTTACCGACTGCAGGTAAATTGAGTTCATACTCTCCGCCTAAATTTACGGTTTCCATATTGTTATTCGGATGAATTGCATCTACTGCCAGGGTTATTCTGTGATCTTGAATTTTCATTGCATTTAAAGATATTCCCAAACGAAAGATCAGTGGTAATTCCCATTCATCTGCTTTATATTCTGCTTTGGTATATGAATAATTACCGTATTCATCTGGTTCAATATCTTTATAGATCAACATATCCTGACCATTAAACCGCATTCGGGTACCATAATTTGAAATACTCATTCCAATTTTCAAACCATCAATCCGCTCACCAGTAGGTGAAAAGAAGGCTGTATTAATGCGAACTCCCATATCCAAAGCCAGCGCACTGGCAGACATGTGTTGTATGGATTCTCCCACATATTTAAAATTTGCCCCAAATCCAAACCAGTTAGTAATTTTCCGGGCATACGATAAACTAAAGGCATAATCGCTGGCTGAGAACACTTCTCCCGTACCCTCAGGATAATCAACGGTTAATACATCCATCTTCCCATAATCAAGATAAATAATGCCAATGGCTACCGTTCCAAATGAAGGAATAACAAGACCTGCGCCTGTAAATGACGTATTGATATCCACAACCCAGGGTTGAATTGAAAATTGGACTTCCGAATTTTTCATAAAAGCAAGTCCGGCAGGATTCCAGTAAATTGATGATATATCCTCTGCCATACTCACATAAGCTTCCCCCATTGACAATCCTGCACTTCCAAATCCAATTTCCAGGAAACTCATAGCGGTGGTTCCATTTCTATTCGGTCCATTTAGGCCAAACAGGAATACTGGTATAAAAATTAGTAATAAGATAATCTTTTTCATTTCTGCACCTAACCTATTTAATTATTGCAAATTTACCCATTTTTTTATCACCGGTATCCTTAGCTTCAACATGATATATATAGATACCAGCCGCAACTTCCAGGCCTTCATTAGTTAATAAATCCCAGAATACTGCCCCATTTTCAGGGCTATTATCCACTTCTATCTTATCAACAAGGTAACCACTTACCGTGAAGATGCGTATGACGCATCGGGATGGGACATTATCAAATCGAATTTTTCTTCCCTGATTCAAATATGGATTTCTTACTGATTGTTCCATTGAATTAGTTGCAATATAAGGATTGGGTACAACACGAATATCATCCATACCGGAGGAAATCGCTTCCGTATTAATTTCTCCTTCTGAATTAACTGTAAAGTTTACTTCATCAGTTACCCACAGCGGTCTATTGAATCGAATTCTATAAGTATCGCCAGCCTGAGGCATCTGTTGAGGACTCATTACAGATTTAAAATCGATAGCAAATATGGTCGCAACATATTTACCAGTGCTATCAACAGTGCCAACTAAAATTCGATCTGTGTCGTAATCCAACGTATCATTCTGATTTACATCATGGACAACCAGATCCATTCTTTCGTATTCGCCAATGGAATTTAGCATTGATTTATTTTCTACATAGAAATTAAAATCATGTCCCACGATCAGATTATTTGAACGGATCAGGGTACCTGATTCATCGAGCAGTATGGTTGGACTGGTTCTTCCTGTATAAATGGCATCATTATCTGAAAAAACAATGTCATAATCCCAGGGAAATGGATAATACGTAACATCCCCTTCATAAACACTTTCAACCTGATTAAATGAAATATTCATTGGGGAGTAACCGACAACCCAACCTGAATTTCCTAAGTCTCTGGTTGCTGTTTCATTAGAAAGATTCAACCGAAACCTTAGACCATCAAAGACATCAGTAACTATTTCTGAGCTTGTTTTAAGAGTTGTGTATCTCAGTGTATCCTTAGAACCAAGTTCAAATCTTTCAATATGACGAACATTGTCAAATGCCGATAAATCTGGATTATCTGAGTATACTAACTGTCCGCTCTCACTTTCATCATATATGTACAAACCATTGGTGGTATAAACAATTCCTGTCAGTACACTGCTTTTGGTCTGGCCATTAGCATAGATGTCCAGGGTATCATTTGAAAACTGTACAGAGTAATTGTGGCTCACCTTTATCGCGTTGTTGGAAAGAATATCCACATTCACAATTCCATCACCAAGCAGGTTTGCATTCTCGAGATCACTTACTGAAGGAGGAACGTGAGAGCGGACAGTTAGTATACTCAGATAATCCAGATTTATCGGCATTTGACAATGTTCGTCATGTTGAAAGATTTGAACTTGG
>JARRPN010000322.1:0-5386 GCA_037382875.1 Calditrichaceae bacterium
TCTGATGCAATATAAAAATGGGGATATTAAAGAAATAAGCGAACCCGTATCCACGAGTTGCTATAGGACGCCTTGTGATATTATTCTTTCAGTTGAAGGAACTACATTAAAAGCGCACGCTCAGACTTCGGCAGAATACCATATTAATCCTGATCAACCTGAGGTTGTCTCTGAAGTGAATCTTGAGACGAATATTACGCCAAATGATTTTGGCGGAATTGGTATTCAATATTTGGGTGGGGCAACAACTATGATTCGAGAAATGAGGATTGAGTGGAAATAATGATTTTGTTTATAAATCATCCTTGTAAAAGTTAATAAATTACTTGATATTTGAGATAAAATAAAAATTTAAGTCTTAAATCCAAAAGAATTTTTACAGCTAATCAAATCTATTTAGTCGATATTGAAGTAATCCAATACCTGAACTCATAATCAAACCTATTTAACCACTCAGGAATAATCAGGATTAACAGAAATTTCAGTATTGGATACGAGAGCCTTCTTTATCTAATTTGCTGATATCCTTTAGGTAAAATATACGGTAAATAAAGGTCTTATTATGTGCAATTTAAAGTGGATTTTAGCCTTCGGTAATGTTACATTTAGATTGAGTGTAAATATGCAGGAAGGTGAAGAATTTTATCATGGATTCGATACATGTCTTTATGGTATTCAGACCAGGTTTATTAAATACGGTAAAAGCAGCTGAGAGTTTATTATACTTACTTCGGGAAATCATCTTAAATAGTCTAGTGGTTACTTTAATCAAATACAACGTTCTATTTTTTAACATGTTGCTTGCCTATAAATTAAGCTATTATGATACAAAAATTTTATAATCCAATTTATACATTACTCTTGATGGTCGCGCTATTTCTAATACGTTGTTCGGATGAAGGTTTGAATAATTCCGGTGACAATACAGGGACATTAAATGATGGACTGGTTGCCTATTTCCCGCTGGATAGTAATTACACAGATGCAAGCGGGAATGACAACTCTCTGCAGGTTTATGGAAACCCGGAATTTGCCGAAGGGTGTTGTAATGAATCATCAACAGCAGTATTGTTGGATGGTGAAGAGGATTATTTGGTTGGTTCTATCGGTAAGCTGGATACGTTCTCTATATCCATGTGGTTACTAACATATAAAAATTATGTTGGTGAATGGCCCCGGTGGCGCTCTACCTGTTTTGATTATTCCAATAAGCAGGTTTATGGCTACATCGATGGCTCAACAGGAGCTACAGAATTACACTGTGGAACAGAATCTGCTTCTGTTACAGAGGCATACATTCCTAATAACATTTGGTCTCATATATATGTGGCAGTAGGTGATAGCCTTAAAATATACATAGATGGAGAATTAGAAAAAACAGAACCTCTTCAGGATACAATAGTCTATTCAAGTGATAGTATTTTCTTTGGCAGGGCTTCTAGTGACGATGAGATTGATTTGACTTACTTCGATGGTAAGCTGGATGAGATCAGAATTTATAACAGGATACTTAACCAGGAAGAAATTGAGGAACTATCAGGTATTAATAGTAAATAAAAGATGAAACGATTACTATTATAAATTTTACAGGAAGGAAATCATGTTATTAAAACTCAGACAATCTGTAATGAAACACTTCAATGTGTGCCCCAAAACCGATAAAATAACAGGACTTAAAAAAATAGAAGGAAAGACGCCATGGTTGTGGATTTTGATAGGTCTGGCTTCTGTTATCTGGGTCCTAATCCGGGTTGTCCCAAAGCCCAGCCGTGCTACGTATCCCTGCCAACAAGTAGCACAACCTATAGCTGCGGGTTTTTTCACCTGGTTGTTGGGATTGTTAGGGTCCACTTTCATAATACGCCGAGCCCGTCACCTATTTCAAAAACGGCAGTATATCATAGGGTCAATCATATTTGGGACAGCTGTTCTGGTTTGTTTTTTCACTCTGAATGATATACGGGACGTTTCGGCATCGGCGGCAAACATTTTCAGTACAACAAAATTTACGCCCACTGATGCGCCCAATACCCCAGTAGGTACCGCCAAAGGGAATAATCCCGGTCGTGTCGTATGGGTTTATGACAGCCTGCTCTGCGATCAGGGTGGCACAAGCGGTTATTGGTGGACTGATGAACGCACCGATCCTGAGGTCGCCCGCAAGATGATGACCCTGGCGCTGACCAATATGACAGGGATCAGCGATCCAACCGCGGCCTGGGATGCCATTTTCAAGTACTTCAATAAAGAGCGTTATGACCAGGATAATACAGGCTATCAGGCCGGCGATAAGATTGCCATAAAAATCAATAATATCTTCTCCCGTACCTACGAATGGACTGAAAATCAGGAAACCCGGCCTAGTCCGCAAATGGTTTATGCTCTGATTTGGCATCTTGTAAATAAAGCCGGTGTACCGGATGAGGATATCACTTTCTATGATTGCGTTTTCTATCATGGCGATCCGGTCTATCAATACTGTCATGCGGACTTTCCCGGCGTACGCTGGGCCGAAGGCGATTGCACGGATCGTGTTGACGGACATGGGTACGAAGACGGCCCCGGTGATAATCCCGGTATCCGGGAAAAGGTAGTGCCCGATTCCAACTGTGTGATCTATTATAGTGACACAACTCTGGTACCGGGCAGCAGCGGCAAGGTATGCCTGCCCACGGTTGCTTCCGAGGCTAAGTATCTTATCAGTTTTAGTCTGCCGCGTGCTCATGAACTGGCCGGCATTACCTGCTGTGCCAAGAACTACTTCGGTTCAGTATACCATCCCGACCCTCCCGGAACGAATGCTTATTATTACCATGGCTGGTGTCCGTACTTTATGCACTATGGAGTGGCTGCCCTTACTCTTCCTCCCTGGACTGAGCTACCAATGGGTTCCTACAATGTACTGGTTGATCTTATGGGCCATAAAGAGCTGGGGGGTAAAACCTTTCTGTTATTAGGCGAAATTTTACATAAAAAACCCTGGTCGGGAGAACCCTTCAATGGCGGACCGGCTTCGAGCCTGTTCATGAGCCAGGATTTTGTTGCCATGGAGTCTGTGCTGCTGGATTTCTTACAATACTCAGAACCCTGGGGTGTGCCGGATGGAACCCCGGATAACTATCTTCATGAGGCGGCTCAGGCTGATGATCCACCTTCGGGAACTGTATATGATCCGGAGAATGATGATATTCCTTTGAAGAGTCTTGGCGTACATGAGCATTGGAATAATTCTACAGACAAGCAGTATAGCCGCAACCTGGGAACCGGCGATGGTATTGAGTTAATCCAGGTAATAAACGATAAAGTAACCGGTATCGAAAGTATTAATACTGATGTTCCTGCGGCTTTTGGTCTTTATCAGAATTATCCAAATCCCTTTAATCCGTCAACCACCATTCGTTACTCACTACCGGCTTCTGCCGATATCAGGTTGATTCCGGCATTTATATATACAGAATGGAAATAAGTACAGGGAGAGAAATAACCAGCCAATCACGTCAAATGGTATTGCTTAAATAACATAAAGTGTCAGCTGGATAGAGTATCTAACATTGCCTGATAAAGCTTGTGTGCGTGGCTTTTTCAGGCATTTTCCTTATTTTAGTATGCACTTTTTTTGGATTTTTAATGTTAATCTTGTTTGTATAATTGTAATTATCAGTATAGCAGTTGTAAATAGAGTAATATCCTGGACAATCGTGGCAATTATTAGATTTAATTATCCATCCAGAAATTTAACGAGCCATGGAATATGGTAATATCTTTAACTGGAATTTTATTAGTTGGAACTTTTAGCGGAATACCTGAACAATTTATTAAACGAAAATAGAAATTATTAAGAAGAAAATAGTCTTCTTGCATAATAAATATTAAATGATTTGATCTTTAACACATAACAATCAAAATAAACTTGACACATAGGACGATGTGATTTTTATAAGCTCAGTGCATTAACCAAGTAATTTTGATAACTTGAAGTTCAGTTTATAAACCTTTGTGCGAGCGATTTTAAGCGTTATGTGTTCCTGTTAACTATTGGCTATGATTATAAAACAGATTTAATGATTGAAGAATAATATGACAACACTGGATTTAAAGTTTCGAGCTCTTGAGGCAGACAATGCTCCTGGTCAAGAGATTAGACAAGAAACAAGCAACCTTGATAAAATTATGCGCGGTGAAAAATACAGCGGGATTCCGGTTGATTTCTCACATGGAGATGTAGACGCCTTTCCTCCAACACCCGGCTCATCAGAAGCATGGAAGAATGGCTTTGATAAAGGCGGCCAGCAAGCGTATACGGAATATCGCGGTGCGGCTCAAATTCGCGAGAGCCTTGCCGAGCGCCTGGGCAAATTTACAGGCAGCCCCATTTCAGGAGAAAGAGAATTAATCATAACACCCGGTACGCAAGGTGCGCTTTTTTTAGCGCTTGGTGCTACAGTCACTATCGGGACTAAAGTTGCTGTGGTTGAGCCCGACTATTTTGCGAACCGCAAACTTGTTAAGTTCTTCAGCGGTGAAATTGTTCCCATTCCCCTTCACTATCAGGGAACTCGATCTGAAAATGGCCCCGATCTTAATCGAATTGAAGATGCATTTAAAAGTGGCACAAAGGTATTTGTCTTCTCGACACCGAACAATCCCACAGGTCTGGTATATTCAAGAAAATCAATCGTTGCAATTTCAACTCTTGCAGCAACATATAATGTGACCTTAATTGTGGATCAACTTTACGCTCGGATGCTTTACAGCGGCGAGGTTTATACACATCTTCGCGCTTGTAATATACAACCTGAAAATATTATTACTATCATGGGCCCCTCGAAGACTGAGTCTCTCAGTGGGTTTCGTCTTGGAACTGCATTCGGTACAGCCAGATTAATTGAGAGAATGGAGCGGCTTCAGGCGATCGTTACACTGCGTGCAGCAGGGTACAATCAAACCGTTCTTGATACTTGGTTTCAGGAACCGGCAGACTGGATGGAAAAACGTATTCGTAAACATGAAGCGATACGTGATGAATTATTAAAAATTTTCAGAGCAGCTGATTTCTTAACAGCAACACCGCAAGCCGGGAGTTATCTCTTTCCGCAACTGCCAGCACTTGATATTAAACCAAATTTGTTTGTACGGCTGCTTCGCTATCAGGCAGGTGTAACAGTTACACCTGGAACAGAATTCGCACCGGATTATAGTGATAGCATCCGGCTAAACTTTTCACAAGACAAAGATACAGCAGTTGCGGCAGCAGAACGGATTGTAAAAATGGTGGAGGTTTACTGTAAATGAGCCGGAATAAAGAAAAATCGCTATGACAGTTATCGACGGCAACGTAGTTGATTGGTTAAGTCTATGGTTGTACTAATATATTTCTGTTTAACAT
>JARRPN010000323.1:0-7197 GCA_037382875.1 Calditrichaceae bacterium
TTATGATTTGAACCAACCGCCTGCCCTTTTCCTTTTTCTTCAGCATATCCCCAAAAATACGGATATTCGTTGGAAGGATCACAGTGAATAGAAGCAGTAAAGACGGATTTAATTTCATCGAAAAATTCCTGCGTTCCGTTTCCGTGATGATAATCGATGTCTACGATAGCGACTTTCCCCTCAGGTAACAAATACTCGGCAGCTACAGCTGCATTATTGAAATAACAATAACCGCCAAATACGCGGGGACCGGCATGATGTCCCGATGGTCTGCACAGGGCATATACTGTTTTTTCCTGCCCATCACGAAGCAATTCTGCACCGGTTAACGCGGTTTCAGCAGAAGCGCGGGCTACTTCATAAGTCTTTCTTTTTATTGGAGTCACCGCATCGGTACACCATATTCCACCCCAAAGTGGTGAGTCAACTTTTTTCTGCAGATTTGCATTTTCCCCGGGAAAAAGATCAGGATAAAACTCTTCATCATCATTTTTTAAATCTGAACCTGTATTAAGAATATAATCATGGTATGGATGTAACCGTGAAATTAACCGTTCCGGAAATTTTTTTGCAATTTTAAAATCGAAACGATCGTCAGACCGAAGTGCTTTTTTAATGGATTCAACACGAAGAGGTGTATCCTTAACTTCATATGTCTCTGGTCCAAGCTGATACTTCCAATACGGATTATGCAGACTGTCATTATATTTTTCTATAACTTTCATCAAATTACTTCCTTTTATCTAGTAATTCCAAAATACGTTTATGTGGAGTTGGGGGGCACCAGCGTTCCTCACGCCCATTCATACCATTCGAACAAAATATGGCATTAATCACCGCTTCTTCAGTGGCTTCGATGACTGCTTCATAAACCATGTTTATATGATTGTCTGAAATTAATTTTAAATTGATAAAATTACTTTGGGTTGTACTTATTCGGGGTTTGCGATTACCCGTACTGAAAGCAAGAATAATTTCTCCACTGGTTGACGCAGCGTAAGAACCAGTACGTCCCAGGCCCAGGGCCGCCCGCTTTGCAACCCGATTAAGCTGACTGTTAATGAGCGGAATATCCGTTGCAACTACCACTATGATTGAGCCTTCGGAGTCTACACGACGTCCTGACCGATCAAATTCCTTGTCAAGCGTTCTTCCGACAACACCACCGTCAATTGTCAGATTATGCATTTTACCGAAATTAGAGAGCACAAGGACCCCGACTGTAAATATATCACCTTCCGACACATTAATAATACGTGATGAGGTTCCAATGCCTCCGGCAAAATCAAAACTTGTCATACCTGTCCCGGCTCCTATCGAACCTTGTTTCACCGGACCCGAGGAGGCTGATTCAATTGCTTTAATGGCATCCTGCGCTGAGCATGTTCCCACCCGAATATCATTTAAAAAAGAATCATCGGCTTCTCCAACAACCGGTAATACTACGTCGGTTTCTGTGCCAAGTCGCGGATATTTTTTTATCATATGGCTCACCACACCAGCGTGAACCCGACCAACAGAATGTGAGTTCGTTAACAGTATTGGTGTTTCCAACCAACCAGTTTCAATCACCTGTGTTAAACCTGCCATTTCACCCACGCCATTTAATATAAAGCCACCCGCTGCAATTCTATTCGCATATGCTTGCCCGGCAGGCATAATTGCTGTAACGCCAGTTCGTATTCTGCTTTTTTCTGTATGGCCAGGAATTTGTACATTATCTTCAAATTTTGAAAGATGGCCGACACGAACACCCTTCACATCTGTGATAGCATTATATATTCCAGTTGACATCCAGCCAATTTGGATTCCCAGTTCCCTGGCATTTGGACGAGGTATTTCAAACTCAAATTCATCTTTTTTAAACTGTTTTGCGGATCTTATCGGGATACCACAACGGCGGGCTGCCGACCGTATAATTAATCGCAAGACATCCCTAAATTCAAGTCCGCGAGACCGCCCGGCGGTCATAAGAGAAGCATCAGGATGAAGACTTGGCAGAGGATTCAACTCAATAAAATAAGGTTTTCCATTTGTATGTAACCGAATGTCTACTCGGCCGACATCAGGACAAGACATAATATCAAAAACATCCCGGGCCATTTTGGTTACAGCTTTTTCTTCTTCGGCGCTGATATGGGCAGGACAAACAACATTGACTGATTTAGCGGCTTCTCCACCCTGTTTCATATCATAATCATAAATATTATATTTACCCCCTATTTTATCAAGATCAAACGTATGCTCAACGATGTCAAGTAACTTTCCCGGATAACTTTCGAGGAAGGGAATGCTTAGTTCACGGCCTCCGATATATTCTTCAACAACGAGACCTGCAGGATAATAATCTAAAAGATGGTTTATTCTAGTCATCGCCAAATCTCTGGTCTCCACAACTGAATCCTGGGTGATTCCTTTACTCGATCCCTCTGAATTTGGTTTAATCATCAAAGGATATTGCAAATCATTGGGTAAAATATAATCCTTACTTGTAATTAAAATACCTTTTGGTACATTAATTCCATGGCTGGATAAAACGGTTTTAGCGAGATGTTTATCAAGATTAAGATGGAGCAATGACGCATTGCCGCCGGTAAACGGAATGCCCATTTGTTCGTATAATCCCGGATAAAAAGCTTCCCTTGAGCTACCGATTGTTCCTTCTGCCAGATTAAATATAAGATCCGGATCACTTTCAAGCAGGCGTTCAATGACATCATTAGGTTTTCCAGACACTTCAACGATCGTCACCGAGTGCTGAAGACTGTTTATTGCTTCATAAATCCTATTTATGTCCGCATCAGTAAGAAGTTCAGCTGTTGTTTCTGAATTATCTGTTCGAAGGTTGTATGCAATGGTAATTCTCATAAAATTCTTTCCTAAGTTCTATGTACGACTTGCCTTGGACTATTAGTCGATCTAACAGTTTCTGACCGTTTGACATTTTATAAGTTCTCGATGTTAAACTAACCTTAAATTAATGATGTAATTATTTGGTTTCAATAATTTGATATCATCAGTTATATCATAAAATATCTAACCTGCTATTCTTAATTCAAATTCCAGAAAAACTATACTTCAATATATTTAATGGAATGTATTTACAACACCCTGATTCGAGTCAGTTATTAGACTAACTTGACAATTCATTTTTCAAAACTGAACCAGAGCGTCTAGCCGACAATTCTAGTCAGATGTGTTAACTGCTTAGCCTTTTACGTACTATCATCTGTCCAAGGGGCTTCATTACTGGATTATCTGTCGATGTGTTTATTAATTATCAATTAATTTGCTTTTTTTAAACAGTAAAATACCAAAAGTAAAAATAGTAGTCGGACAGGGCAAGCCAAATGTCGGTGAGTACGGGTAAGTGTGTCCTAAAAAATATCCCAATACAGGATAAACAATAAGTGCATAAATAATAAATATTATTCCAGAGATATTATTTAAACTTCCCTTGTATTCGAATAAAAACTCCCTTTTTGAAAAAGCATAAAAAGCAAAAAGTAGTCCCTGAATAATAAAAAGAATACCGAACAAATAAGCTGCTCTATTAATTGAAGTAAAAAAGACAAGGTGATAGGCAACGCCCATCCATAGCCAAAAGAAAGATAACGAACCCAACAATAATTTTTGGTTTATAGAACTCTTTTTAAAAATAAGATAGACACAAAATAATGCGATGATATTAAATACGACCTGTAATGGGAAAAAGGTTTGATTATATATTCTAATCACATCTAAAAATTGTTCTGTGGTGAAAGGAACATTCATGTTAGCCTCCTTAAACGATTTGAATATTCAGAAACCTTTGTAATAACTTAAAATATATATTCTGAAATGCAAATCATGAAGTGACTATCTTATACGAAAAAATGTATTTTGATAAAACAACAACTAACGGCTGAGATAATCCGCTGACCGATGACCTTTCCAAACCCATGCACTTTTCGAAATAGAATGGAGCGTGATCCAGTCGGGTTAATTGAATTGTTATGCATTGAAACATATGTAACAATATATAAACAAACATTCAAAATCTATTTCAATATTATTCAACTGTGACAAGCTTTTTAAGTGGTAAGCTTAATTCAAACCCAATGCCGATGCCAGTCCCTATAATAAAACCATAACCAGCAAAATCGAATATTACCTGCCTGAAGTTGGGTTCATTTGCTAATAATGCAACAATTATGGTCACGATGAGAAACGAAATATACAACAATCCGGATAAGGGTATGAATTTACCAAATGCCAAATTATTTAATTTATTATAATAATAATTATGATAAATAAAGATAGCCGTAGCCAATGCTGAGAGATAAAGAAAGCGAGACAAGATTATTCCAAAATCTGTTATTTTGAACAGTACTATAGTAAATATTAGCAATGAAAAAACACCAAAGATAAAATTCTTTAAATTACTCAAATGAATGAGCGCAATAAGTATTGAACCGTATATTCCTTGTTTAACAAATGCAAATCCCGGATCAGTGGTTCTAAAAATACTCGAGAATTTAAAAGAAAATCCCAACATCATTGTAAATAGTGAACCGAAAACAATAATATATATTGCCAATAATGTTTTGTTTTTGTCAATTGTCATTTGTTTGTCTCCTTCACTATTATAAGATTCAAAATGCATAACGGTTGAGCTAAGCCGACCGCCGAAGACCTTCCGCTGGCAATACACTTTTCGGAATTGAACCAGCGTGTGATCCGGTCGGCTTAAGTGAATTGATATTATATAAAAGGACCTCCCGTTCAGGAAAATATTTTACTATTTTCCTTTTGTAAATTAAAAATATTATAACCAAGGAGGTCCATTATGTTTTACTCAGGTATTGATTTACACAAAAATATGTCTGTTATTACTACCATTGATGAGCATGGCAACATCATTAAGCAGGAAAAATTAGCTAATGATGAATACCTTATTTTAAACTATTTTTTTCAATTGGCAAGCCACATCGTGCTGTTGTTGAATCTACCTCTAACTGGTACTGGCTCAGTGATTTGCTCAACAATCATCATATAGAAATGATCCTTGCCCATGCTAAATATCTCAAAGCCATTTCCTATGCTAAAGTTAAAACAGATAAAATCGATTCTCTTACCTTAGCACAATTATTACGAATGAATATGATCCCCACCGCACATCAAATTGATCCGGCTATCAGAGGACTGCGTGATTTGATGCGAACAAGACTGCGATTTGTATACAAAAAGACAAGTTGTTTAAACAGTATACATCGTCTGCTGGATAAATACAATCTGTCCATTCCTGATCTTCATGATATGTCAACCCTGGATACGCTGTCGAATTTTAACCATGATCCTGAATTATCCTTTCAACTGGAATCTTTAAAAGAACAGATCCGCTTGCTGGACAAACAGATTAATAACCTGGAAAAACTATTACATCCTAAGCTTATCCCCAATCCGGATATTCAACGATTATTATGGATTCCGGGTATAGGTAAAATACTGGCGTTTACCATTTATCTGGAAATTGACGGGATCGAACGATTCCCTGATGTGAATAAATTCTATTCTTACTGCCGGCTGGTTCCCGGAGCCGATAATTCTAATAAAAAACTAAAACACAAATCCGGCAATAAAGATGGGAATAAATATCTTAAAATGGCTTTTTCTGAAGCCAGCGCAAAAGCGGTTCAATATTATAAAGAGATTAAACAGTTTCATCAAAGCAAAGCTCGCAAAAAACATATCTGTGTGGCCTGGACGCTGGTATCTAAAGAGATTGCTAAAATATGTTATAGTGTACTCACAGAAATAAAAGATTTTGACAATAAATTTAAAAACAAACAATTAAGCAGGATTAAATCTATGCAATGGCCACGTCTGGCAGGCCCGGAAGCCTAACTGCTTTGGAACATCCAGAGCCTTGATTTTGATTGGGAAGCCAGGCGTTGTGCCTTTATCATATCTGGGATATTCGCATATCTTATGCGAAATTCTTATAGTAAAAATCTATAAGAACAGGCCCGTAAAGGTGTTTGGACGGTTGTTGTGTCCGACGGATATCAACAAGGCAGATGCTATTTGTCAATCAGGCGTCGATGTTATAATTGTGATATTTAAAATAAGAAAAAATCTGAAGATTTTTAACGGGAGTACTGTTTACCTATTGACAAAGTCCTTTTAAAAGGTGTTAGCAGTTTTAATAATTACCATAGTTTAGAATCTTATAAATATATTTTCTTTTATCTTGCGTCGTTTCTTCCTTGAAGTACTCTTGTTCGACCTTTTTCAATTTAGTTAATATCATTCTTACAACATTTGCATAGTTTTCATTTTTTGATTTATCTAAATATTTTTTATAAGCCTTAATTGCATCTGAAAACAGTGAATTTCCATATCCTTCTCCATAGACATCATAAAATAAAGATTCTGATAAAAAAATTGATGTTAAATCTATATAGTTATTCCAAATTCGCAAACCAAATTCAGAATCTGTATACTTGTGGTAAAAATCTTCATACATTAATATCAAATTACATATTTGATCAGCACTTAAACATGTGAAATATTTTTTATTTAAAAATTTTCTATTTTTGATTTCTTCAATAACATCTAGACCAAATTGTTCATGATAATTCGTTTGATGTTTACCATAATTTATAATATTAAATTTTAAGCAAGTATTATCAGTACATTTTACTCTGTGTGGTTGATTATTAATTTCCCATGCAAATCTTTCTTGTACTTTAAACCATTTTCTAAGCAGTGCAATTTTTTCGTTTATATTACCATCTTTTTTTAATAACAACATTATTTCAGGATTTATCACTTTTACATATTTAGCACTACTTAATGGGTTTTGTGATTGAATTACTAAAATACTATCCAATTTAAGCAAGATGTTTGAATAATCATCTTTTATATTCTGCCCTAAAACGCTTTTGAACAATAAAAAAATTATTAAAAAAATACTGGTTTTCATATTTTACCTGACAAACTTACGTGAATTTAAAAGTTCTAATTATTTATCCGATAGTTAGTGATAAATTAACTTCATATGATATTTCTAAAACTGCTAACGGCTGAGCTAAGCCGACCGCCGATGGCTGTCCAATAGCAATACACTTTTCGGAGACCCGTACGCGTGATCGGTTCGGCTTAAGTGAATTGTTAGCAGTTTTAATAATTACCATAGTTTAGAATCTTATAAAT
>JARRPN010000324.1:0-3428 GCA_037382875.1 Calditrichaceae bacterium
AAACGAATCTACATCGCATGCCATCGGCATTTATCTTAACGACGGTATTGGTCATATACCATCCGCACCTGATTTCCTTTACCCAAACACAAATAGAGTCGATGCGATTACAGCCGGCGATTTAAATAATGATCTGATTATGGATTTGGCTGCAATTTGTTCGGGTGACTCTAGTTTGGTCATATTACTTGGTAATGGTGATGGCACTTTTACTAAAAGTGATTCTATTCAATTGCCTACTGAACCATGTGAATTAGCTATTACAGATTTTGAAAACAATAATAGTAATGATGTTGCAATAATATCCAGATATAATTCTTTGATTTTATGTCGGGGTAATGGCGACGGCACCTTTCAGGCACTCGAATCTCAGCTAATTTGGGGTACAGGCACTGATATCGAAATAACAGATCTAAATAAAGATGCGTATCCGGATATATTAATCGGGTTGGGTAATACGCCCACTATGTCTGTTTTTATGAACGATGGACAGGGCAATTTTCCTGTAAGAAAAGGAATATACACTTACCGCACGCCAACATCTCTTGCTACCGGATATTTAGATTCCGATGATAGGTTAGATATTGCTATCGGTAGCGGAAGCTGGGATTTTGATAACCTATTTATTCTTCTTGCGGATTCTGGTACAGATTATACTTGTACAGATACAATCAGTCCGGGAAGCAATATCAGAGATATAACCGTTAGTGATTTGAATAAAGACGGTAGAGATGATATCGTTGCCGTTGATAATTACGGCATGTATCTGCTGCAATGTAATGATTTAGGACAGTTTATCTTAGTCGATACGTTAGTCCAGGAGGCAGGTTTTGATGCAAGAATTATTCTTAGCACTGATTTAAACTATGATGGCAAGGAAGACATTGTTGTATGCAGAGACTATCAAATTTCAATTTATTATAACACAGGAACATATACTTCAATTAAAACTAAGGAAGCTAAAATGATGTTTTTCGAACTTTTTCAAAATTATCCCAATCCATTTAATCCATCAACCACAATTACCTATCAAATACCGGAAAACGGTCATGTGAAACTGGATGTATTTAATGTTTTGGGACAGCGAGTTAAAACCCTGGTTAACGATTTTAGAAATGCTGGAATATATACGGTTGAATTTGATGGTGTCGGACTCTGCAGTGGAACTTACTTTTATAAGCTGAAGGCCGGAAGATTCTTCCAAATGCGTAAAATGGTTTATATGCGCTAAGATAAAATTAGATATAATTTTAAGGAGATATTTAAATGCATTCAGCAAAATCAATTATTAAAATAATAATATTTTTAATTTTCGGTCTGTCTTCACTATTTGCCCAGGTAATTAATTACACCGAAGTAAATGTTTATGGCTGGGGACAAGGATTATACCGGCCGGCTCCTGCACTTATGGACATCGATAATGACGGATATATGGATATGCTGATAGGTACTAGTAACGGCCGTCTCTGGCATTTTGAGCAATCTACCGGAGATGAGTTTTCTCTTAAAAGCAGGAATTTTAGCGACATAGACGTTGGCAGTGAAGCAACACCTACTTTTACTGATATCAATCATAATGGTCTAATTGATCTGCTTGTGGGAGATAACAGTGAACTCACCTGGTTTGAACAGGATGAAATAAATAGTGAGACTTTCATTTTTATAAGTGATGATCTTATTTCTGTCGATCCGGGTGCGCACTGGACACCGGCAGCAGCAGATTTAAACAATGATGGATTACTGGAATTAATCATTGGAGAAAGTTTGGGTACTCTCTGGTATTTCGAACAGGACAGCCTAAACGCAGGAACTTTCACATTGACTGATGATAACTGGCTTGGCTGGGATGGCGGAGTGTATGTGCATCCTTTTTTTACCGATTTTGATAACGACAGCCTATTAGATCTTTTTGTCGGGGCAGCTACAGGATCCATCTACCATTTAGTGCAGGATGATACCAATGCAACTACTTTTCACCAGGTAAGTGAAATTTTTGCGGGAATCGATTTTAATGAATTTGTTGTTCCCTGGCTGATTGATTTTGATCAGGACGATAAAATGGATTTGTTTATTGGTTCAGTAAATAAGGGTATGTTTCATTACGAACAAGTAGATTCTACATCTGAGGAATTTACATTGATCTCAGATGACATATTGGATGTTCGTGATTTTGGAACCAGAATTGGCTACACAGTCTGCGATATTGATGGTGATAACCTCCTGGATATGCTAGTCTCGGCCTATGATGATTATTATAATTCTTATGTGGTCCACCTGGAACAAGAGACTATAGGAAGTTTAAACTTTAAGATGATAAATGAACAATTTAATGATATAAGTATAGGAATATTTTCAAATTTAGCGCTTTATGATATCAACGGTAATGGATTACTGGATTTATTTGTTGGGAGTAGCAATTCTGTTATAACTCATTATGAGCAACAGGAGATAAACTCGTATAATTTTTCTCTTGTTAACGATAACTTTAATAATGGGATGAAGGTTGGCCAGACACAACATCCAACTTTTTGTGATATAGACGGTGATTCCCTTCTTGATATGATTGTCGGCGAAGGAAATGGAAAATTATATCACTTTGAACAGGACAGTATTAATGCAGTAACATTTGAAGAACTTAATTCTAATTTTGCAGGACTCGATGTAGGATTTTACTCCTCGCCTGAGTTTACAGATCTGGATGGTGATTCTTTACTGGATTTGATCATAGGCGATTCCGGTGGAAGAATATGGTATTATGAACAGGACAGTATTAATTCAGAAAACTTTTCTCAAATATCAAACAATATTGCTTCGGAATTGGATTTAACCTGGGCCATACCCAGATTCTTTGATGTAAATAATGATGGTAGAACAGATATGTTGATTGGGGATGATGCAGGTGGTATCTCATTGTTCTTACGTAATGATGATATGGATATCACTCCACCTGATATTCCCCAGAATTTAGCAGCCTCTGTCAGCGGTGATTATGTTGATCTTAGCTGGACTGCTTGTGAAGCTGAAGATCTGTTACTCTATAACATCTATCGCAGTACACGCAATGATACCACGGTTGCTGAATACCTTACTTCAGTGGATTATGATGTTACCATTTTCATTGATTCAAGCCTTACCGAAACAGGTACCTATTATTACTGGTTAACCGCTCTTGATTTAATCGGTAATGAGAGCGCTTTCAGCGATGTGGACAGCGCTAATATTACCATTGTTGGAATCAAAGATATACAGGAATCCATAGTTGATGATTTTACTCTGTATCAGAATTACCCGAATCCATTTAATCCTGAAACTACTATCCGTTACACGGTAAGGGCACAAAATCTTGTGCCCCAACGGGTGGAGTTATCCATTTACAATACTCTTGGGCAAAGGGTAGCAACACTGGTCAATACAAAACAACCGACCGG
>JARRPN010000325.1:0-6081 GCA_037382875.1 Calditrichaceae bacterium
AATCGTTCCGCAGAGACAAATTCATTGCGGTCATCAATAACTATAATACTGAATCCAACCTTTGCTGCCAGTTGGACCAACGGCAAAGCTACATGTCCACCACCGAAGACGTATAATTTTTCACCCAACGCCAGCGGTTCAATAAGGAATTCCATCATGCCACCACACACCATCCCTGTATCCTTTTCTTCTTCATCAAATAAATCATGTTTAACAATTATTATTTTTTGAGATTGGATGGCATTTATCGCCTCATCAATAACCCGCGCTTCAACCGATGATCCGCCAATAGTACCATAAATTTTCCCGGATTGCATTACGATCATTTTTGCGCCTGGCTCTCTGGGCACAGATCCTTTTGTGCTTAAGACTGTTACTAAAGCAAATGGCGTCTGGTTCTCTTGTAGTTCAACAATCTTTTTATAGATATTCATTTGATTATTCTTTATAAGGAAATTGAGTAAAAAATTTAAGTTGTTAAACGATAAAATTCCAGAAAAAGATTTACTACTTTTAACATTGATAATGATTTCATTTAAACATTTTGCATTTTTTATTATATTGAATTTTGTTTATGTATTGATCTGACACAAACCATACGATTCAGTTCATACAAATTTCAGGGAGTCTACATTGAAACATATTGTACTATTAATTTCATTTCTCTTCATTCAAAATATGTACGCCAGTGAATGGTACCAGACAGAAGGAACTTACTCACGTATTGAGTATCAACAATCAAACAAAGTTATAGCAGATTCCTTACTGGAAATTGCCGAGTTATCCATCCCGCGATTAGCTAGAATTTTTGAAATACCTGAAAATGAGTTAAAAGAAACAAAAATCCGGATTATTCTTACAGATGCACCCGATGTGACCAACGGTTATGCTCTTTCGGATGCAGTTGTCATTTATGCCTTATCATCTATGTATATGGATATGACTACCGGAACGCAAACCTGGTACAAGCAAGTCTTAAAACATGAATTAGCACATACCCTAACTTTCATTAAAATAAAGAGAAAACTGAATTTTTTAGGAGAGCTGGCTAACCTGACAGTTCCCCGCTGGTTTTATGAGGGTATTGCTCAATATTATACCGAAAACTGGAATATGTATCGAGGGGATATCTATATCCGCAATGCTGTTTTAAGCGGCAAGCTAACTTATTCGGCTCTTGAAAGCTTGGAAGACGGACGCCTGTTATATGCAGCAGCTCACGGTTTTACCCGGTTTCTGGCCGATAAGTATGGTGATTCATGCTTAGTCAAGGTCATGGCTTATAATGAAAAGGGCTGGTTATTCGATTTTGATGAAGCATTCAACAAAATATATGGAAAAAGTCCCGATAAGATATTCACCGATTATATTCGCCACATGGTCATCTACTATGGTGATATGCTGGCAGAGTACCCTGTTTCAAAATTAAAAGAAAAATTACTATCTGTTGGTTATCGTACCTTTCAGGTTATTCCTCTTTCTGCTAAAGACTCTACTTATCTTGCAGTTTATCAGGATGATAATATTCAAAATTATAAAACGGTCTCAATTATTCAGTATCAAAAAGGAAAAATTCATAATCAAAAGACAATAACCAATAATGTAAATACCAATGTTTTTCTGAATAAGGATAGAACATTAGCTGCCTATGGAAGCTATTACTATGGTTTTGAATCCAATCAAATCAGCCTCAAATATATTTGGAAAATATATGATCTTAATACCGGAAAAACCCACACAATCAGCAATCCTCTTCGGGCACGTCAGGCAGTTTTTGATGAGGATAACAATTTGATCGTTTGTGAAGTTCTTGCAAATCAGTCAATTTTACATCAGTATGAATGCAATGACAATGGTGAAGAGGTTCTATTTTTATCAGAATTGCCTATTGGCAGTTTAGCCTGCCTTTCCGATGAACAATTGGTTATCTCAGTGCAGCGGAAAAACGGTTATCGGGATTTATTTTTACTTAAAGATTCAGTATTAACTGCCTTAACCAATGATGAAGAAGATGACAGAAATCCGGTCGCTATTAACGACTCTCTGATTGCATTCAATCGTTACATAGATGACAATCCTGCCCTGGCTGTATATAATCTGCATACAAACTCAATAAATACCATTTTAAATGATCAATTCGATTACTGGCTGCATGGCTATGATGAAATCACAGAAAAACTCATTGTATCCACCTGGGATGCTGATCGTGTTGATGAATTTGCAATGTTGCCTCTCGATTCTATTTATAAAAAGATTATACAGCCTGATACTATCATGAAAAAAGAAATGTACGCATCCTGGACAACTAAAGAACCGGATGCAGCCGACTTAATTAATATTCCTGATACTACAATACAAAACAAGGAAATAAAACCAGTAAAATTTCCCCAATTGGATTTAATTCATCTGTTTTCCTTTGCTATACCCTGGTATGATGAAGAACTTGGCGTTGGATTAGTCGGGATGACGGGTTGGATGGAAGCCCTGCAGAGGCAAGCGCTGGCAGCAGTTTTTGAGGTGCACAGTAACCAGATCAGTAAATCACTGGTTATGATAACACACAACTTAGCTGCATTTAATAGCCTATTTTCGACAACCTATTATCATGGACCGGTTATATTCTCACATCAAAATGGTAATTATCTTGATATGTATCAGGACATTGGAGAATTATCACGAACAAAGGTGCATTATTTCAATGGAAATAGAAGATTCACTTCCAGAATGACTTTAGCTTACACCGGTTATTATTATACATTTAATGAAGATGCATCTCTGACACGAAATAATTATGGATATCATGGCCCCTCGATGAGAATTAATTTTGAATATTTACTACCGACCAAGCTGTATCCGGCTATAGCTAAACGGCGTCTTGCCTTATCTATCAAATATTTCAAATCCCTGAATTTTCAATATGATTTCGGCATCTCAGAAGTGAACCTGAACCTATCCTCAAATCTGTTCAGTGAATATCTCGGATTTAGTGCCCGATTAACCGCAATCAACAAACACGGTAATCTGCCCCCTTTAAAGTCCATCGGTATTGATCGTTTTTATGAGTATGACTTCCCCCGTGATTTTAAATATACGCGACCAATTCGCGGGATACGCAAAAACCTTTACAGTGACCGGCTTTACTGGAGTTCCACGGAACTAACTTATTTTTTAAGTGAGCGAACCGGACTTAAATTGCTTTTCCTGCCCATGAATAATTTGACCGTTAAAGGTTT
Organism: Calditrichaceae bacterium; assembly: GCA_037382875.1. Lineage (GTDB taxonomy): Bacteria > Calditrichota > Calditrichia > Calditrichales > Calditrichaceae > JAFGKZ01. Next base: position 3,234 of record JARRPN010000325.1, read on the forward strand.
TTTTGATTACGCTGCATTGGGTTACAGAATACAAAACCAGGTTTACAGTTATGGCGGTGAAGTATCTTTCGGAGAAAGTTTATACAGAGCTGGATTTGGAATTGCTGAAGGCAAATATATGGGGATAAAATCTAATAAGGAATATTATCTTCGTTTATCTTTATACTTCCCAGGGATATAATTGTAATTTTTGGTTAATGTGTGCATTTTAGAAATTAGATGTATAAGTATGCACGAATTCTATATTTATAATAATACTGGATTACTGTAATACTAAGGATTTTCAATTTTCCGTCGAACTATGTAAATATTTATTTATTAATCCGTTACAATAAATATAGGGTATGTGGGATGCATGCATACCCAATGGAATCTAATGACCAAATGACGGTTTCATCTAATTCTAAAATAGATGATTTTAAATTATGTGCAAATAATTGTTTATTTGTAACTGACGTAGCGGAGCTGTAAATTTTATGTTTAATAATTGAAAAATATATGTAGGATATGGAATGCACAGAATTTTTATTTTTATATTTTTAAGTCTGTTTTGTATAACTCAGATTCGTGGACAATCACTTGAAGATTTAAAAAAAGTAGAAGAATTAAGAAAACAGCTGGAGCAAGCCGGTAAGACAATTGAAAAGCCAGAACAGGTTACACCATCTAGCTCAATGACAACTTTTCGTGATTCTCTTTCCCAAATGCCAGCGAATAAAATAGAAGTAGCCTCAAAACGAACAGAACTTGGTAGTAACAATTTGAAAGTATCTACCACTGACAGCCTGGCTATTTTCGGACATGCTATTTTTAATAATGTCACTGTTGATTACACTCCGGAAATTTACGGCCCCGTAGATGAAGATTATCCTGTGGGTCCAGGTGATGAAGTTATCATTACTGTTTGGGGTGAAGTTGAATTGCGCCATGAATTGACAGTCGACAGAGATGGCCAAATATATATTCCACAAGTCGGATTAATCAAAACCAATGGCAATACAATCAGCCAGCTAACAAAAAGATTAAAAACGGAAATGGGAAAATCATATTCTTCACTTAAAAAAGGTAGGGCATTCATTGATGTTACCTTAGGAAAGTTGCGACCAATTCGTGTTTATGTTGTTGGAGAAGTAAATAATCCGGGTATTTTTACTGTACCTGCTTTAACAAGTGCCTTTAATATGCTTTTTTATGCAGGAGGCGTTACAGAAACCGCTTCCCTACGCACCATATCTTTGATCAGGAATGATCAGGAATTTGCTAATCTGGATTTTTATGATTTTATCACCGGCGGGAAAAAATACCCGAATATTCGTCTGCAGAATTATGATGTAATTTTAATCAAGACTATACAAAAAAAGGTATCCTGGAATGGGGCTGTAAAAAAACCGGCCATTTATGAACTGAAGGACGACGAAGGCATTTTTGAACTCGTCAACTATTCCGGCGGATTTTCTAGTGATGCTTATATAGAAAATATCAATATACGCCGTTTTATTGATAATAAAGATCAAAAATTAATGAGTATTAATTATAAAGAATTAAGATCCGTTAATACGAACTTTCCTCTTCAGGATGGTGATCAGATTAGAGTTGATACGTTAAACCGTGAGCTGGATGATATTATTAAAATTTCCGGTCCAATATACGGCCCCAGAGAGTTCGCATTTCATGAAGGTTTGACGATTGAACAATTATTCAATGTGGTCGATTCCATCCGCGGCGATGCTTACCTGGAACGTGTATCCATTACAAGGATGATGCCTAATCAGCGCAAACAGATTTTTTCAATTAACCTGGCAGATATCCTGCAATCAAGCAACCTTGATTTTGTGTTGGCACCAGGTGATCAGATCAGTATTTTATCTGATAAAACACTCTTTCCGGAAGATAGTGTCAAAATATTTGGTGCAGTCAATGAGGCAGGCACCTTTCTTCTAAAAAAGGATATGACATTAAAGGACCTGATATTTGCTGCTGGTGGATTCAGAGAAGATGCCTTGATTGACAAAGCTGAAATATCGAGAATCGATCCGGCTAATAATGATCAGAAACAATTGGCAAATCTAATATATGTCGACCTGGATTCAAATTATACTAAAAATCACACTTCTTATGATGATGAACAGTTTTATCTGCAAGCTTACGATAATGTATTTATCCGATCCAATAGTGACTGGGAGGTTCAGCGAAATGTAACCATTAACGGTGAAGTGAGAAAACCCGGAATTTATACGTTAAAAAGTAAAACTGAACGTGTATCTGATCTGATAGCCCGTGCCGGCGGATTAAAGCCGACTGCATATCTGGATGGCGGCGTTTTAACACGCAGCTATAATAACGTTGGGAGAATAGGTATCGATTTTAATAACATATATAAAAATACAAATTCTGAGGAAAACATTTTCCTTCAGGACGGAGATGTTATCACTATACCTGAAAAATTGCATACAATTAAAGTTATAGGTGGTGTAAATTTCCCCAGCAGTGTTTTGTATGAAAAAGGTGCAGGACTGGATTATTACATAAAGGCAGCCGGTGGATTTGTAGAATTAGCGGATAAAAAGAATGTAACCATACGTCTTCCCAATGGCCGGCCTATTGTAAAGAAGCGGTTTCTGTTCTGGAGTTACCTTTCCAATGACATAACTGCAGGCACGACAATATATGTACCAGTCTTAACTGCGAAAGAGGGTGTTGACTGGTCCGGCGCCATTCGTGATGCGGCTGCTATATTAAGCAGTGTAGCCACGACGATATTGATAATTGACAGATTGAAATAATTATATTATTTCTATTAATATTTTACACTAAACATATTGATCTTCAATCATAATTGGATTTTAAG
>JARRPN010000326.1:0-4313 GCA_037382875.1 Calditrichaceae bacterium
GACCATAAGAATATCTGTGTGGTTGGTGATGAGGATCAGTCTATTTACGGATGGAGGGGCGCTGATTTAAATAATATATTGAATTTTTCCAAGGATTTTCCGAAAGCACAGGTCTTTAAACTTGAAGAGAACTATCGTTCCAATAAATATATTCTTGATGCTGCTAATGCAGTAGTTCAACATAACCAGGAACGTATCGGTAAAAATCTCTGGACTAATCGTGAAGAAGGCAGTCGGATAAAACTTTATGCATCAAAAGATGATCTAGATGAGGCCAAGCATATTGTTGAAAAAATCCATGACGAAATGTATACTAAAAAGCGAAGCTTTAAAGATATTGCCGTGCTCTATCGCACCAATGCACAGAGTCGTGTCCTGGAAGAAGCTTTACGCAAGAATGCTATTAGCTATAACATTGTCGGTAGTATCAAATTCTATGACCGAAAAGAAATTAAAGACATCATTGCTTACCTTAAAATTATCGTGAATCCAGCTGATAGTATTTCATTAAAACGAGTGGTAAATTTTCCATTACGAGGTATTGGTGATACAACCATATCAAAAATTGAAAAATTTGCTGAAATTGAGGGCATTAAACTATTCGATGCTATGGGTAGGGTAAATGATATTGCATCCATTTCACCAGCTATGAGTGGCCGGGTAATTGAATTCCATCAGCTCATTAATAAATTTATTGGATTAAGCAGTAAACTTTCTGCCGTTGAACTGGTATCAACCCTGACATCTGAAACAGGCATCATGCACCATTATAAAACAGAATACGATCAATACGAGAGTGAAAGTCGTGTTGCTAATATAAAAGAATTATTTAACAGTATTGAACAATTCTGTGAAGAAAGAGCCAAAGAAAAGAAAGATATCTCTCTTACAGCTTTCCTGGAAGAAGTCAGCTTGTTAACGGATGTTGATACCTGGAATTCAGATTCCAATGCCGTTACATTAATGACGCTTCATGCGGCTAAGGGTCTTGAATTTAAAGTGGTTTTTGTAACAGGTTTAGAAATGAATTTGCTTCCTTTGCAGCGAAATTCAGCCAATATCCGTGAATTGGAAGAAGAAAGACGTTTATTATATGTAGGCATGACACGTGCAGAAGAAAATTTATATCTCACTTATGCTGTAACACGCAGGAAATACAATCAGGCGCAATCAACTATTCCTTCGCTATTTTTAGATGAATTACCCCAGGATTTAATTGAATTTTCAAGTGGAGCTGAACTCATGGCAGTTCACAGGATTCCGATGATACGTGTTTTAAAATAGGACAACCAGTATACCACGCTACATTCGGCAAGGGTCAGGTTTTGGGTGTTGAAGGAAGTGGTGATAAAGCTAAAATTACCGTACACTTTAAGGATGAAGATATTGTAAAGAAATTAATTAAACAATATGCCAACTTATCGGCCGTTGAAAATTGATACAACTACAATAAGAATTTACTCCTATGAAAAAATATCTGCTTTTATGTTTCCTGATAATTTCTTTTATTAATGCACAGACTAATTCTGAAAGTGATGATTTTTCATATCCTCTCAAGCTATACAATCAGTCTTTATATGAGTTAGCCGCCAAACAGTTTGCCAAATTTTATAACACATATCCAAACAGTTCCAAGGCGTCTGAGGCTAAATACTATGCAGGTATGGCCTATTTTAAGCTGGGTAATTACAATTTAGCCCGAATCGAATTTCAATCTGCAGCCATTGAATATCCAGGAAGCGCCCGGGCAGGGGAATGTTGGTATAAAACCGGTGAATGTTATGAGAAAATGGATAATAAAGCAGAAGCTGCAAAGGCGTTTGAGACCATTCGTTTACTTTATCCAGGAGATCCATTAGCATCCAAAGGGCTTTATTTAGCAGGCAATTTATATTCAGATCTTGACCAGGAAGATAAAGCTCGTCAAATGTATCGCATTATTATTGATAGATACAGTACTTCTGATGATTATTATTTTGCTATTGTTAAAACTGCAAAATCTCATTTTAAGATGGGTGAACTTGAAGAAGCCAATGTTCTGCTTGATAAGGTATTTAATAGTAAAAGCAATACACCATCTTTGGCTGAAGCTTATCTTTTAAAAGCAAAAATTAATAAGACTCAAGGTGATTTTAGCGGCGCTATCCAATACTATCAATTAATTGTAGATCAATATCAGAAATCTGAAAATTACAGTACTGCAGTAATCGAAATGGTAGAATTGCTTATTCAACAAGGCCAGTTGGATAAGGCAAAGAATATTATATCTGAGTCTATATCCAGAGAAAAGCTGAAATCTAATCAGGATTTAATGCATCGTATATTGGGTGATATTTATTTTCTTAATAGCAAATATGCCCTTGCTCTTAAAGAATATGATACGGTTACTTCCGTTGCTGGCAAGGAAATTGAGTTAAAACAAAGTTTAAAAAAAGCACTTACAAAGTATAAACAAAACATATATTCGGAAGCGATTGAAGAATTAAATACTGTGTTGAAATCTGACCTAATTGGTGATGAGAACACTCACAATTTTATATTTGAAGTATACATATCCTGGCTGGTAAAGGCTGGTGATATCAAACAAGCCATTAATGTGCTGTTTGCGAGAGTAAATGAAATCCAATCACAAAAAAATAAAATTCGGTTGGCGGTTGCCCTTGCCGAATTATTGAGACAAAAAAAGCAATGGCGAGAGATAACACAGGTTTTACAAACCTACTTATTTGTGTCCGAGCAATATCCTGAAATAGATGATGTAGTATATTATCTGGGTTTGGCTTATGAAAAATTGAATAATTTTGATCAAAGTGTTTATTATTACCAACGAATTATAAATGAATTTAACGCGTCAGTACACTATCGAAAAGCTTCGGAACGGTTAGAATATTTGAATAATTATAAAATAGTGAATATGGACCAAACCGTATTGCAGATGGCCAGTATTCTTGGTAAGTCACTGGGGGCCAGCACCTCATCCTCAAATTTATTGTACGAAAATGCCCAGCTATTTTACAATAAGTTAAAAAATTATGAAGGTGCTGAAGAGCAATTAAAATCATTGCTTGAAAAGAATCCTGAAAATTTGGGTGATGTATATCTTCTGCTTGGTAAAACCTATCTTAAATTGGCTGATAAAGATGAAAATAAAAGGGATATCGGCAGCAGGATGCGAACTAAAGCAAATGAAAATTTTAAATTAGCAGTGGCGAACATTGCCACCTGCACAAGGCCGGATGAAGCATCATGGTTTCGAATTATCTCAGGACTCAATAGTGATTCTATAGGTGTAGTTAAAGAAAAAACTCTTATAGAAGCGTTAATAAATAAGTACCCACAAAGTGACTTATTAGAAGAATGGTATAAATCTTTAGCCTATTCGCTTTCCTTTGAAGAATCTTATTTCGAATCCGGCATGAGCTACTTCAAAAAACTGATTACTGATTTTAAGAAGTCTGAAAGTTATCCGGACTATCTGTATTCCTATGCCCAATTAATACAGAATAAGGATCGTGAAGGGGCACAAAAAATCTACAAACAAATAGCGTCTGAATATTCAAATTCTGATGTAGCAGCCCTTGCCCTTACTGCTGTGGCTGATAGGTATCAAGATGAGGCTATGTTTGAAGAAGCATATACTCTTTATAAAAAACTGGTAAATACTTATTATTATTCTGAACTAGCTCATGAGAATAAAAACAAACTGGCTCTTATGGCTGTGAAAGCCGGTCACTATGATGAAGTAATTAAATTAGGCAAGGAATTTATGTATCCGGTCATACTATCGGATATAATCATCAGCAAGGAATTACTGGGTAAAGGATTTAGTGACAATCTTTATCTTATTGCTAAAGCATACGAAGGCAAGGATGATCTAAAAACTGCATTAGATTATCTACGGCAATACCTTAACATCGCGCAAAATGGTAAATACGCAGATGAAGCTAGATTTGATATCGGGCAGATATTCTATAATCAAGACCAAAAAAACGTCGCGCTTGAAAATTTCAGGCTTATTACAAATAAAAATACCGAATTGTATAAGCAATCAAGATTATATATGGCTGAGATTTATTTTTATTCTGGTGATTTTCAGCAATCTGCTAAAATGTATAAAGAAACACGATCACTTATGGATGAAAGTAATAAGCCATTATTGATTAAATTAGATGCTCAACTCATCATATCACTTATTAGACTGGGTAATTTAAAAGAAAGCAATACACTGATTAAACAATTCAGTAAGAATTATTCAGATCAAAAAAATTATCTTGCACAATTTGAAATTGAACAGGGCGATTATTACCGGCTCA
>JARRPN010000326.1:4332-7750 GCA_037382875.1 Calditrichaceae bacterium
GAAAGAGTAAAGAAAAATTATAAATCAACCGACTATGTTGATGATGCAGAATATAATATAGCGTTGATTCATCTGACATTAAATGAGAATGAAAAAGCGTTTGATATATTAAGTAATTTTTACAAAAATTATTCAAAGAGTGATAAATTACCGGCAGCATTAAATAGTCTCGGAACGCTTTATTATAGATCTGAAAAGTATGATGTTGCTATTTCCATGTTTAAAAATGCGCTAACCTCATGTAAAGATAGTGAATTGGAACGCAGTATACTTTCAAATTTAATTCAGACTTATACATTAACGAGTTTTTGGGATGCTGCTCAAGGAACAGCCAGGCAATATGTAGAAAAATTTCCTGATGCACCGGATGTTCTGGATAAGAAAATTATAATAGCTCAAGCATATATCAATTTAAATCAGTTTGATAATGCTGTTGAATATTTACGAAAGATCAAGTATGAAGCGGATAGTGAGCGGGAACCCGAGATTCAATATTATATTGGTGAAGCATATTTAAAAGCTGGTCAATATGAAAATGCTATTGCAGAATTCGTAAAAATTCCTTTACTTTCAAAAAAGACAAAATTACAATGGGAAGCCAGTGCACTATATTATTCCGGGCAATGTTATGAAAAACTGGGGAGAATTGATGATGCAGTACGTATGTATCAGGAAATTGTTAACAGACCGGGTATAGATCTGGTATTAAAAAGAGAAGCTGAAAAACGTATACAACAAATTCAATAATCTAATTTAATCAGGAGTGATTATGAGAAAGATAGTTGGCATATTCACTTTAGTGGGACTGACCTTGCTGGTTTTTACCTGTGCGGGATCACGTAAAGATACCGGACCGGTATTAAAATTTGAAGATAAAAATGTGCAGGCAGAGGTAGATAGACTAAAGGGCAAGATCGAGGAAAATCCTAATAATATGGAATATCGCCGTCAGTTGGCTGAAGTCTATTCTCATAATGGTGAAGGATTTGAAGCAATGCACGTTCTTGAAGAATCCTTCCAGATTGATCCCAATGATCCGGAATCCAAATATATGTATGCAGAAATTGCTATGAGCATCGGCGAAAAACTAAAAGCATTCCAAGCATATAAAGATGTTTTGCAGGGATCATCAGGTAACGATTATCTGAGTCGTATTGGGCCAAAATTTACCGATGCCTTTGCAGTTACAAAAGTAGTAGGTACAGATGCTGATGAAGCATTTGGCAGATTCTCAAAAGATGGTGAAAAATTAATTTACCAATCTAATCAGAATGGTAACTGGGATATTTTTGAATATGATATTTTAACGCAAATTACCAATCAGTTAACTGATACTCCATATCAGGAAGAAAACCCAGATTATTCACCAAACGGTAACGTAATTGTTTATACATCAACTGTTGAAGACCATCGTGATGTCGATTACAATCAGAAATTGCGAGATATTTTTATAAAAGATTTAAGTTCAGGTCGTGAAACAAATCTAACTACCAATGGATCCAATGACTGGCGTCCAAGCTATTCGAGCAATGGTAAATATATCGCATTTGTCTCCGAGCGGTCGGATCTACGCGATGTACCATTCTATGAATTGCGCGGTGATATCTTTATAATGGAAAGCGATGGACGGTTTCAACTTCAGTTAACCAAAACAGAAAGCAATAATGGCGGCCCGTCCATAGCTCCTGGAAGTACAGAAGAATCCGGTACCATCTATTTTGATTCTGATCGTTCTGGAAATTATGAAATATATAAAACGGATTTTAAAGGCCAGGATGTTCGTCAAATTACATTTTACCCGGCCAGTCAGGATGTATCCCCATGTATTTCTCCAAGTGGAGATAAAGTCGTATTCTTTTCCGATCGGGATGATAATTATGAAATCTACATGATGAATAGTGATGGATCAGCTGCCCAGCGACTAACAGCCAATCCGGCAGATGATCTGAATCCAGTTTTCTCACCTGATGGTACTAAAATAGTATTTCATTCAAACCGTGATGGCAATTATGATTTGTTCATGATTGATTTAACGCAACAAGCAAAGCAGTTGTTTTTACATGAAGTCGTTACAAAAATCGATGCAGCTATTAATTTAATTCAACCAGCTGAATAATAATAATTGATAATAATTTGAGCCCGGTATGTATTTATGCCGGGCTTTTTTATTTGTATCAAATCAAATGCCGATGTAATTTTTATCTGGTTGTAAAAGAGTGCCAATGACCAAATAATATAATAATTTCGAGTAGAAATCATCTTTATGAACTTAGAACAACTTATCGATTATCTATCGAATGATTCTGATTTTCAACATAATTTAAGAAAATGGCTGGTACTGGAATCGGAACCTGAAAAGGTAGTCGATTTTCCAGATAGTCTCAATCCAAGAATAAAAGGAGCGTTGCAACAAAAAGGTATTAAGCAGTTATATACGCATCAATTACAAACATATGAACAGGTTAGAGCAGGTAAGGATATAGTGGTTGTAACACCGACTGCTTCTGGCAAAACTCTCAGCTATAATTTACCCGTATTTGAAGAACTATTAGAAAATCCCGAAAGTCGTGCTATTTACCTTTTCCCCACAAAAGCGCTTTCACAAGATCAAGTTAAAGAGGCGCAGGATTTAGTTGATTTACTTGGTGCACGGATTAAAACCTATACATTTGACGGGGACACTCCGAGAGATATTCGGCGTACCATCAGATCTGCCGGACATATTGTAGTAACGAATCCGGATATGCTACATCAGGGTATTTTACCGCATCATACTTTGTGGATTAAGTTATTTGAGAATCTTCGTTATATCATCATTGATGAAGTTCATTCTTATCGTGGTGTGTTTGGAAGCCATTTATCGAATGTACTAAGACGGCTGCGACGTATCTGTGAATTTTATGGCTCAAAACCGCAATATATCTGCTCCAGTGCTACCATTGCCAATCCCAAGGAATTAGCCGAAAAGATAACTGATAGAGAAATGGTCCTGATTGATGATAACGGCGCTCCACGGAGTAAGAAACATTTTTTGTTTTATAATCCACCTGTTGTGAATGCTGAGCTAGGTTTGAGACGATCAGTGGTTACCGAAGTATGCAATGTTGTTAAAAAAATAATGCCAACCGGGGCCCAGATTATTGTATTTGCGCGTAGTCGTTTACGGGTTGAAATTTTACTTACTTATCTACGAGATATAGCAGGGCAATTGAAGATTCCGAAGAATAAAATTAGGGGCTATCGTGGTGGATATCTGCCAAAAGAACGCCGCGAAATCGAAAGTGGATTGAAAAACGGCAGCATTCAGGTAGTTGTCAGTACCAATGCACTGGAGCTTGGCATTGATATTGGGCAACTGGACGTAGCTATTATGGCTGGATATCCGGGTTCTATTTCCAGTACCTGGCAGCAGTCAGGG
>JARRPN010000327.1:0-3925 GCA_037382875.1 Calditrichaceae bacterium
CTTTTTTTAAAATCAGGATAAAGCACAATATTTTTCGTCAGGGGTCTGTCTGTGGGCAAATAAAAAATATCGAGATCAGGAAAGTTTCCTCTTGTGCTAAAAGCCAGGTTAACATCCCAGATTATCCATTCAAACCGATTATCATCCTCGTTCTGATACAGATAAAAATTATTAGCTGAACTAAAGTAAGCATCCATATTTACAAAAAGATAATGACTGGAGTGGACTAATAAATTTAATTAATGTTATTAGTAATACCACTGATTTCAATACAGAAATCGAAAATGTACTTAACTTGGAGGATTATCTAAAATTATGGGCGGCAAATAATCTTTTTGTAAATATGGATGCTTACTTTAGTTCAGCTAATAATTTTTATCTGTATCAGAACGAGGATGATAATCGGTTTGAATGGATAATTGGGATGTTAACCTGGCTTTTAGCACAAGAGGAAACTTTCCTGATCTCGATATTTTTTATTTGCCCACAGACAGACCCCTGACGAAAAATATTGTGCTTTATCCTGATTTTAAAAAAAGAAGAGGAAACTTTCCTGATCTCGATATTTTTTATTTGCCCACAGACAGACCCCTGACGAAAAATATTGTGCTTTATCCTGATTTTAAAAAAAGGTATGTTCAAAGCTTAAAAGAACTGCTGAATCATGGTTTAGATACATCGGTCTTATTCCCAAAAATTGACAGACTCTGGAAATTAATCAAAGAAGACTATCTTGCTGACACTTTGAAAATGTATACCAATGAGGAAGCGGAGAATAGCTTAACCGATGATCTGCATTTGGCGCCTGCATTAAAGTCTTTCATTGAAAATCGAAGACTAAGTGTTCTGCAACAGTTGGACTCAATTGAAACAACCAGCTTAGAAAATAATATGGCACAATCAAATATAAACGAATTTCAATTGTTCCAAAATTATCCCAATCCCTTTAATGCATCAACCACAATACCATACATTGTAAGGACACAAAGCGATGTGCCGTTACAACACGTCGATTTGTCTGTTTATAACCTTCTTGGGAAGAAGATTACAACATTGGTTAATCAAAAACAATCAAATGGTACCTATAAAGTTGAATGGAATGCTCGAATGGTTCCATCCGGTATTTATTTTTATCGAATTAAGACGAATAAAGGGATAATGTTAGACAAGAAAATGATCCTTTTGAAATAAGTTAATTCATAAAACAATTAGACAGATACAATTCTGTCTGATTGTTTATTTTTAAAGTAGTATAGATCAGTTTAATTTATTTGCTATCTTGAATATTCAGAAATCAACTATTAAAGTAATTTTATTTGAATCCGTATTCCAAAATGCTATCCACGCTATTCATTATCTACTATCATTCTAAAATAATATAGCTGCATAATATAAATTAAAGCTCCAAATATTCCCCATAAAAAGGCAATGATAAAGTGCATTATCGTAGCGGCATGAAGAGGATGGAATCCTCTAAGAATTTCAAGAAAAGCAGCAATTAACGTAATCCATATAATAACGCTGGCAGTCTTGTTGCCGGAATTTTTAGAACGATTAATATATTCAGAAATTAAATAACCGACTATTGCGAAAGCTGCAAAATATTCTAAGAAACGGTAAATTTCCAGAATATATTGTTGGTCCAAATGTAATTTTGGAAATAAGAAGAAATGAATATTTGTAGTCGGAAATTTTAATGGCCATTGACTTAGAATTAAAATATAAATAGCAAAAGCGGGGATTACTTTTTTTAATATTCTTAATTCGAAACGTTTATCATTTTTGAATTTTGTACCAAAATACATCCGAATAAAACTAAAGACAGCAAGTGTTAATGTTATTGATAATTGATATTTTGGGTATTTGATAAGTGAAGGAAACACGCCTACTAAATACCATCCAACTAATAAGATCCCAAAATAGATCATATACATCATTTTATTTTTACTAATTCTGTTAACATAAACTTCACTTACTAAAACTGCACCAATTGCGCCAAGCAGGAACAGTAACCACAGTCTATTTACATCATATCCTGCAGCAAAACTGCTTAACCATAGAACTGGAATTAGCATAAAGACAATATTCATAATAGGAATGCTTAAATGTATAAGAATTGCAGATCTTTTTTGAATATTGTGTTTAATATAGTCATATGAAAAACATCCAATTAATGATCCGAGACTATTGGTTAAAACATCATTAAAACCGGGACTCCGGGAAGGTAGAAATATCTGGTTTAATTCTATAAATGAACTGAAGAATAAACCAAATAAAAAAGACTTAATATATTTTCTACGATCCGCAAAAATGGATGCTAATAAAAAACCAGTTGGAATAAAAAGTATCACATTCTTGACACTATCTGTTAATTGCATATCAAAAATGCTGCTTATTCTGTTCAGGTTGGAAAAATGATAATTAAAAGGGACCAACGTAAAAATCAGCGTGACTATTACAATGTAAAAAAGTAAAGCGGTACCTAAAATTTTAGGATTAATTTTGCTGGTAATATCGTGATCCATCTTTATGTTTTTCTATAAAATTAAAAATACAAATATTGTAAAAAATTAAGATAAATCAAAATAGCATTTTGAATCTTCCTAAAAGAATCTAAATAACCAACTTGATGTTCTAAATATTGCCATAGCAATATTTCTCTTCCTGAAATGTTCTAAAAAGATTGAGTGTCCTGCAACAGTTGGACTCAATTGAAACAACCAGCTTAGAAAATAATATGGCACAATCAAATATAAACGAATTTCAATTGTTCCAAAATTATCCCACTCCCTTTAATGCATCAACCACAATATCATACATTGTAAGGGCACTAAGCGATGAGCCATTACAATACGTCGTTTATAACCTTCTTGGAAAGAAGATTGCAACATTGGTTAATCAAAAACAATCAAATGGTACCTAGACAATTGAATGGAATGCTCGAATGGTTCCACCCAGTATTTATTTTTATCGAATGAAAACGAATAAAAGGATTATGCTAGAAAAAAATCATACTTTTAAAATAGAAAAGTAGAATGTAATCCTGCTATTTTATCCAATAGGCTGTTTATAAAATTTAATAATTTCTTATAGCAAAGATTAATTCTCTATTTAAACATTTCAATTGAAATAATTCACAAGATAGTTTGTATTCATCCATCCTTTTTGAAAAAGTATTTCATTTAATGATTATAGATGCTATTTATGTTGTAATAAATTGCATAATAACATATTTAAACAGGATAGGAAGATGAAAAAAACGTTGATTTTTATAACAAGTCTGGTGATTGTGTTTTCATTTAGCTTAAACAGTCTGGCAGGTGATATGAAATTCCCGTTACAATTATCTTAAGTTGGTTCACTAGGCGAAATTTACGACCTTTATGTGGATAATCTCAAAACAAGAGGCTATGATATAGACTCAGATTTTTATTTACCGATAGGAATATCATTGAATCCATTTTATGAATTTGATTTTGGTTTACGTTTAGGTGGAGGAATTGGGCCAATAAAATTAATTTTGGTCTAAGAAAAAACAATTCATAGTTCCTCATCATCAACTGATTATACAACTTATTTTGATTTACCAATCAATATTCATGTTGGTTATACCATTATTCCTAAATATCCCATATCACCCTTTGTAAAAACCGGTTTCGCATATCATATTGATACCTGTGATTATCTAAAATCAAGTAAACCTGGATTACTATTAGCATGAGGTGTTGATTTTTTACGTAATAAGAGAGTTAATTATGGATTTGAAGTTGTAATGGATTTATCTGAAATGACTTTTGAAGATAGAACAGAAGAACAATATAACTATGAAACTTATCGGTATGAATATGGAGAAAAAACAATAAAAACCGGTGGTTTAATGGTTGGGGTGTTTGTAAGATTCTAATGGTTTAAAGTACTTATTGAC
>JARRPN010000328.1:0-3406 GCA_037382875.1 Calditrichaceae bacterium
GATTATGCGTAAGGATGGAAGTGATATACGACAGTTTACTACAAATCCTGCCCATGATTGGGCACCGGATTGGTCACCGGACGGAACAAAGATTGTATTTCATTCCTTTCGCCGAGGAAATCGGGATCTGTTTATTATGCCGGTAGCAGGAGGTGCAGCTACTCAATTAACAAGTCATCCCGAACAGGATTTTCTTCCCCGCTGGTCGCCTGATGGAAAACAAATTGCTTTCTTTTCTTCCCGTAGTGGTAATCTTGATATCTGGATTATTTCAAGTAAAGGGGGAGATGCTTGGCAATTAACTTCACATCAGGGACAAGATCAAACACCAATCTGGTCATCTGATGGAAAGCAAATTGCATTTAGTTCGAAACGTTTCGGTCAATTTGATATTTTTATAAAACCAATTGACGGTGGTAAAACGGTTCAGTTAACTAATTTAGGATGGGAGTCTATCCAGCCATATTTTTGGTCTCCTGATGGAAAAATAATTTATGCTTCCGGCAGAGGCGGACCGGAAAATTCAAGAGTCAACTTTTGGGCAATTTCCATTAAAGATGGTTCGATTAGGCCACTTTTGAATATAAAAAGTAGTGCGAAAGAACCGAACTATTGTATTACATATGATGGTGAACGATTCTATTTCCCCCTTTGGGAACGCATCGGCGATTTGTGGATGGCTGAATTAGAAAATATAATTGAATAAAAGAATAATGATCGGAAAAATTATCTCACATTATCAAATTCTCGAAAAGCTCGGTGAAGGCGGGATGGGTGAAGTCTATCTCGCTGAAGATCTTAAACTGGAACGCAAAGTCGCCATTAAGTTTCTGCCCCATTATATGACAAGGAATAAAGAGAATGTGGAACGCTTAGAACGTGAGGCGAAAGCTATTGCAGCACTAAACCATCCTAATATTGTAACCATCTATGAGATTGCCGAAGTAGATAACCAAACTTTCATTGTAATGGAATATATCGATGGTCAATCACTACGACCTAAAATTGAAAACGGTTTTTCAGATTTAAATGAAATTATTGATATTACAAACCAGATCTGTGATGGCCTTGCTGAAGCACACAAATCAGATATTGTCCACCGAGATATTAAACCTGAAAACATATTAATTGACAAAAATGGGCATGTAAAAATACTGGATTTTGGTTTAGCCAAGTTAAAAGGTATAAGCAAATTGACCAAGGAAGCATCTACATTTGGCACCATCTATTATATGTCGCCTGAACAGGTTCAGGGTCAAGAAGTTGACCACAGGTCAGATGTTTGGTCATTGGGTATAGTGCTCTACGAAATGCTAGCCGCAAAAGTACCATTTACTGGTGACTATGAGCAGGCGGTTATTTATTCGATTTTAATCGATCAACCAGAAATCCCGGCAGAAATTCCCTCGAACCTGAAACATATTATTACGACCTGTCTGGAAAAGGATCCAGTAAAAAGATATTCACAGGTAGAAAATATTTTAAAAAGCTTGAGAAACACAGAAAAGCAGAAACCTGCCAAATTAGGTAAAAACAATGTAATTAAAACCATACTATCATTAACGCTGATATTTATCATCATTGCCCTGGTCACGTATTTCTTTATTATCCAATCCAATAAAGAAGAAGCCGAGGCAAGCAAAGAATCCTGGAAAAACTCAATTGCAGTGTTACCCTTCATCGATTTGAGCCCTCAAAAAGATCAGGATTATTTTTGTGATGGTATTGCAGAAGAAATACTGAACAAATTATCTCATATAAATGGTTTGAAAGTAATTGCCCGGACCTCTTCTTTTCAGTTTAAAGGAAAACAGACGGATATCGCCGAAATTGGACAAAAACTAGATGTATCGACTATACTTGAAGGTAGTGTGCGCAAAGCTGGTAAGACGCTTAGAATCACTACTCAATTAATTAATGTAAACGACCAATCACACATTTGGTCTAATACCTTTGACCGGGAATTAAAAGACATTCTTTCCATCCAGGATGAAATCGCTTTTTCCATCGTTGAGCATCTGCGGGGAAAACTTTTACTTGAAGAAAAAAATACCGTTGGCAAACGCTATACCAAAAACCTGGAAGCCTACCAGGAATTTCTCAAGGGTCGTTACAGATTAAATAAACTGACTCTTAAGGACATGAAAAAAAGTGTTGAATATTTCAACCTCGCTATTCAAAAAGATCCGGATTTCGCCCTGGCCTACTGCGAGCTGGCTCATGCTTATGACAATCTAAGTTTATCAGGAGAAATGTCAAAAAATATCCGCTGGCAACGGATTGAGACTGAGGCAAATAAGGCAATTAACATAGATGAGAAGCTTTCAGAGGCTTATATGATACTGGGTGATGCACAGTTTTTATATCACTGGAATTGGGATAGAGCTGAACGTCTCTTTGAAAAATCTATAGAACTCAATCCAGGAAATGCTATTGCCCGCAACTGGTACGCTCAATACCTGTCGGCCATGGGACGGCATGATCAAGCCATTGAAGAGATCAAAATTGCCCATGAACTAGATCCTCTTTCTGTTGCTATAAATATTAAATTACATGTGATTTATTTAAATGCCCGTCTGATTGATCTTGCGGATCAAGTCTTACTGGAGAATAACAATCTGTTTCCAAACCATCCCTTGATCCTTCTTATGAGAGGATATCAAACGATGGTAAAAAAGAAATACCTGGAGGCGGTAAACCAATTTTCTCAAATACCGGTTTCCTCAATTGGACCTATTCAGAAATTTGCCTTGGCCTATGCACTTGCCTTTTCCGGTAAAAAGGAAGAAGCCCTCAATATTTTAAGAGAGGTAATGGCTGATCCAAAATATAAAGAGCTTTCAGAAAGTCAAATCGCTAAAGTGTATATCGCTCTGGAAGACTATGATCAAGCTTTTAAATGGCTGAGCAAAGCATTCGAAAACAGGGATTCCGATTTGGTTTTCCTTGCAGTTGAAATGTCTTATGATCAAATCCATCAAGATCAGCGTTACTATGAATTGTTAAAGAGAATGAGATTTCCCGAATGATCGGTAAAACCGTTTCACATTATCAAATTCTCCAAAAATTAGGTGAAGGCGGAATGGGTGTGGTTTACAAGGCTGAAGATACCAAACTCAAACGTACTGTTGCATTAAAATTTCTACCTCCAGAATTAATCCTCGATCCGGAAGCCAAAGCCCGCTTTATCCACGAAACCCAGGTTACATCGGAACTTGATCATCCTGATATTTGTACAAACCATGACATCAATGAAACAAACAATGGTTAGATCTTTACTTTATTTGAGGATGCTTTAAAAAGAAAGGAATTTCTAAAAGATGAATATTATTGAAAAAGCAATTGAAATTGCGTTAAAAGCCCATAAGGGACAAATGGATAAAGCTGGAAAACCGTATATTTTACA
>JARRPN010000329.1:0-8445 GCA_037382875.1 Calditrichaceae bacterium
GGATGCTGTCATCGATAAAGATCTGGCTTCAGCAGTACTGGCCAATGAAATCCATGCGCAAATGCTGGTTATTGTAACTGGTGTAGATAAGGTATCTATAAATTTTGGTACATCTGATCAAAAGGATCTGGATAAATTAACTGTTGAAGAAGCAAAAAAATACCTTGATGCCAATGAATTCCCCAAAGGCAGTATGGGGCCAAAAATTAAGGCTGCCATCAACTTTTTGGAAAGCGGCGGGGAAGAAGTGATTATTACATCGATTGAAAAAACAGAACAGGCTCTGCACGGAAATGCCGGTACAAGAATCACGTTAAAATAGTTGAAATTCCTGTCTTAATTTGTTTTACATGATTTATATAAATGCGTATATTCCTTGATGGCTGTTTGATCAATATTGCATCATAAAGTGCAAATCTTGGGAGTAATCTATAATGAAAATACATGAATACCAGGCTAAACAGATTTTAAAGAAATATAATGTGCCAGTACCCGAAGGCAGCGTTGCTTTTAGTGTTTCGGAAGCACAAAAAGTTGCAAAAACGTTGCCTACCGATGTTGCAGTCGTGAAGGCACAAATCCATGCTGGTGGAAGAGGCAAAGGTGGCGGTGTTAAAATTGCTAAAAGTAAGATTGAAGTTGAAGATTTAGCACGGCAGATATTAGGTATGAATCTGGTTACCCACCAAACCGGTCCGGAGGGTAAAAAGGTAAAAAAACTATTAATCGAACAGGGGATTGATATTGAACGGGAGTTATATCTCGGAATGGTTTTGGATCGCGCCAAATCGCAGCTGGTAATGATGGTCAGTACGGAAGGTGGTGTGGAAATTGAAAAAGTAGCCGCTGAGATGCCCGAAAAGATCTTAAAGCAATGGATTGATCCCCGGATTGGTTTACAGGCATTTCAAACCAGGAATTTGGCATTTGGTTTAGGCTTGGAAGGCAAGCAGGTTGGTAATGCGGCCAAATTTATGATGGGTTTATATAAGGCTTTTATAGCGAATGATTGCTCGCTGGCAGAAATCAATCCCTTAGTCGTTACCAAATCTGGTGAAGTATTAGCCCTCGATGCTAAAATTAATTTTGATGATTCAGCCCTTTATCGTCACCAGGAATTACTGGAGTTGCGTGATCTCGATGAAGAAGATCCACTGGAAGTTGAAGCTTCCAAATTCAATCTGAATTATATAAAACTGGATGGCAACGTAGGTTGTATGGTCAATGGTGCAGGATTAGCCATGGCCACTATGGATATTATTAAGATAGCGGGTGGCGAACCGGCCAATTTTTTGGATGTCGGTGGCGGAGCCAATGTGGAAACCGTTCGCAGTGGATTTAAAATAATATTGGCAGATAAAAATGTAAAAGCGATTTTAATTAATATATTTGGCGGAATTGTTCGATGTGATCGAGTCGCCCAGGGTGTAATTGAAGCAGCAAAATCAATCGATATATCGATACCGATTGTAATTCGGCTGGCGGGAACAAATGCTGAAGAAGCCGGAGAGATGTTAAATAAATCCGGTATGGATTTCATTGTTGCCGATTCACTTAAGGATGCGGCACAAAAAGTGGTTGGTACTTTAAAATAATTTGATCAAATATTATCCGACTAAATCGAATTAGAAAAAGTCTGGAGAAAATATAAATGAGTATATTATTGACAGAAAAATCAAGGATAGCCGTTCAGGGTATCACGGGTTCTGAAGGTTCATTTCATGCTCAGCATATGCTGGAATACAACACAAAACTGGTAGCAGGTATTACGCCGGGAAAAGGCGGACAGGTTTTTAATGATAAAGTACCTGTTTTTAATACGGTTGCCGAAGCGGTTGAAAAGGAAGGTGTTAATGCTTCGATAATATTTGTACCTCCGGCCTTTGCTCCGGATGCAATTATGGAAGCCGCTGCACCAGGATTGGAATTGGTTGTTTGTATTACGGAAGGTATCCCGGCACTTGATATGGTAAAAGTATTTGAATATATATCAAAAACTAAAGCCCGTCTGGTTGGTCCAAATTGTCCGGGCGTTATTTCACCCGGGATTGGCAAAATGGGTATCATGCCGGCATTTATTCATAAACAGGGCAAGGTTGGTGTGATCAGCCGATCCGGTACATTGACTTATGAAGCCGTCGACCAGTTGACCAAGAGGAATATTGGCCAATCCACCTGTATTGGTATTGGCGGTGATCCGGTGATTGGAACACGATTTATTGATGCGCTTGAACTATTTAATGAATATAACGGCACAGATGCAGTTGTGATGATTGGTGAGATTGGTGGAACTGCTGAGGAAGAAGCTGCTGCCTGGGCCAAAGAAAATTTCAAAAAACCGATTGTCAGTTTTATAGCAGGACAAACAGCACCTCCAGGCCGGCGTATGGGACATGCCGGTGCTATCATCAGTGGAGGGCAGGGGACGGCTGCTGATAAGATGAAGGCATTATCAGAAGCGGGTATCCATGTATGCAAAAGTCCAGCGGAAATTGGTTCAAAAATGGAAGAAGTCCTGAGTTAAAGATATAAAACAATCAAATATAAAAGATTCTATCATAAAATTGATATTATCCATGTGAAAATTATAAATCTATTGCAGGAGTTGTTTTGAAAGAAAGAACATTAGCGATACTAAAACCGGATTGTGTTCAGAAAAATTATATTGGTAAAGTGATTAGTCATTTATTAAAAGCGGGTTTTGATATTATTGGTATGAAAATGTTGAAACTTAATAAAGAAACAGCGGGTGAATTTTATGCTGTACATAAAGAGCGACCTTTTTATCCAAATTTAGTCGAGTTTATGACTGAAAATCGGGTAGTAGTTCTGGCTTTAGAAAAAGAGAATGCCGTCGAGTACCTGCGTAAGGTTATCGGAGCAACCGATCCTGCTGAAGCAGAACCTGAGACTATCCGAAAATTGTATGCGGACAGCAAAGAGCGAAATATTATTCATGCATCGGATTCTTTGGAAAATGCAAAAATTGAACTCGGTTTCTTTTTTTCAAATCGTGAGCTCATAGAAAATCTTTAGAATGTCATTTTTTAGATCTTAATTATATCGGAGTGAATAATGGCTGAAGACAAAATAATAAGTTATCCTGATCGAAAAAGATGAGAAGCGAGCTAAATTTTGTTTTTCGGAACTTGAAAAGAGTATCGATGAAGAAATAGCTCGGTGGACAATGACGGAAAGTGAAAAACGGGCGATTATGAGCCGAATTAAAATATCCAGTAATTATGATGATGCGATATATGGTGATATTGTGATTGAGGCTATTCTTGAAAATTTGGAAGCGAAAAAATCATTATTAGCAAAACTGGATAAAATTTGTGAACCAGATACCATTATTATTACAAATACCTCGGCATTAAGTATTACAGAAATAGCCTCTGAGACTAACAGACAGGATAAAATAATTGGTATGCATTTTTTAAATCCGGTTCCTAAAATTCCGCTGGTAGAAATTGTACGTGGTTTAAAAACCTCTGATGAAACGTACACCTTTATAAAAAGTTTTGCAGAAACCCTGGATAAAACAGCCGTAGAAGTTTTTGAATATCCCGGTTATATAACTACCCGTGTTATTGTACCTATGATCAATGAAGCCATTCATATTTTAATGGAAGGTGTTGCCAAGGCTGATCATATCGATACGGCGATGCGATTAGGTTATAATTTTCCACGTGGCCCATTAGCCCTGGCTGACATTATCGGACTTGATGAATTGATGGCCTGGATGGAAACATTATTCCGTGAACTGGGTGATGCCAAATACAGACCATGTCCATTATTGCGCAAACTGGTAAGAGCAGGGCACCTGGGACGTAAAACAGGTAAAGGTTTTTTTGAATATAAATAGACCATCATCCGATTAAATTTGGAAGCATTCTTATTGGTTATTATTTCCAATCAGTACAAAATTATATATAAGACTATTTTGAAAATGAGGAACGATAAATGATAATTCTTGTCTTAAACACCGGGAGTTCGTCTGTAAAATACCAGGTTATTAATCCGGAAGAAAAGAAAGCATTGGCAAAAGGTGTTGTTGAACGAATAGGGATGGCAGGTGCCGTTTTAACCCATAAAGTTATTGATGGGGAAGAAGTTAAATTAGCCGGTGAAATTCTTGACCATAAAATGGCAATTGAATATGTGCTGAGTATCTTGCTTAGTAAAAATCATGGTGTCATCAAGAGTCGGGATGAAATTACTGCCGTTGGACATCGCGTAGTGCATGGCGGTGAAGCTTTTAGTGCATCTGTCCTTATAAACGAAGATGTGATGAGTGAAATGCGAAAATGTATCGATTATGCCCCTTTGCACAATCCATCGAATTTGAAGGGTATCAATGGTGCGAAACAATTATTGCCTGATGTCCCGCATGTGGCTGTATTCGATACAGCATTCCACCAATCTATGCCCAAACATGCATTCTTATATGGATTGCCTTACGTACTTTATAAAAGACATGGTATCAGACGCTATGGTTTCCATGGATCATCGCACAGATTTGTAAGCGATAGGGCTGCTGAATTGGTAGGAAAACCTAAAGAGGAATTGAATATTATAACCTGCCATTTAGGAAACGGCTGTTCAATGGCCGCTATTGAAAAAGGAAAATCGGTTGATACATCGATGGGATTTACTCCCTTAGAGGGTTTATTGATGGGAACCCGCAGCGGTGATATCGATCCTGCAATTGTTCTTCAGATTATGAGCAAAGAGGATTTATCCTTAAATGATGCTACAACGATGCTTAACAAACATAGCGGTTTGCAGGGTATAAGCGGTCTTAGCAGTGATATGCGCGAAATTGAGGAAGAATATAAATCAAACGAGCGCGCTCGCATTGCCCATGATATTTTCACTTATAGAATAAGAAAATACCTTGGTGCTTATACAGCAGCTATGGGCGGTGTGGATGTGATTGTATTTACCGGGGGTATTGGTGAAAATTCATCAATGGTTCGTAAAAACTCAACAGAAGGTTTGGATTTTATGGGTTTAATGATTGATAATGAAAAGAACCGTGATGATGAGAGTGGTGATCAATTAATTAGTTCAGATGACTCCAAAGTGAAATGCTATGTGATACCTACCAATGAGGAATTGGTTATTGCCCTGGATACCATGGATATTGTGAATAATCTTAAGACAGAATCGTAAAATATAATTATAAGTAAAGCCATGTATTTAATAGGCTTATGTACAATATATATTTATAAATTCTAATTCTTGATATTCCTTCAATCTTTATTTAAATTACTCAATTTGTTATGAAAGTGAACAGTAAAGAAGATTGTAAAGGGCTTTGTCCTAATTGCGGAGCTAATTTAAATATCGAAGAATGCACATGCTCCGGAGATACAATCGATCCCAGATGGGAAGAATTAAGAAAGTTAATAAAGTAGGAGTAATAAATGGCTAATCCTAAGCGGAAAATATCACGATCGAAACGTGATAAACGCAGATCGCAGTGGTTTTCATCGATGCAGGCTCCACAGTTAAGTAAATGCGATCATTGCGGCGAGATGAAATTACCACATCGTACCTGCCCTAATTGTGGATACTATAAGGGTAGGAATATATTCATTCCAAAGAGTGCATAGCGAGATATATCAGGATAATTGATGCGCATAGCATTAGATGTAATGGGTGGAGATTTAGGGCCCCGGGCTACTGTCGAAGGGGCTTATTTATATGTTAAGGAAACGCAAGGTGTTGATCACATTGTTCTGGTAGGTGATGAAAGCCTGATAAAAGAGCAATTGCAGCATGTTCCGCAAAAATGTCATGAATTCTTTTCCATATTCCATGCATCCCAGAACATCGGGATGAATGAATCTCCAATTGAAGCCATAAAGAAGAAGACGGATTCTTCCATGGTAGTTGGATTAAGACTTCATCGCGATAACGAGGTAGATGCTTTTGTAAGTGCTGGTAATACAGGAGCACAGTTAGCTGCAAGCCTTGTAGCATTAAAAAGAATACCGGCTGTAAAACGTCCAGCCATCGGTTCTTTTTTACCAAGTGAAAAAGGACTTATTTTTATCATTGATGTGGGCGCTAATGTTGATACTAAACCAATGCACCTGTTGCAATTTGCTCTTATGGGTAATATTTTTGTGCGCGAAGTTTTTACACATAAAGAACCGAGTGTTGGCCTTTTAAGTGTGGGCGAAGAAGAATCAAAAGGAAATGAAGCCACACGACAAGCTCATCAACTTATTAAAGAGCATGTTTCCAATTTCCACGGTAATATTGAAGGCAGAGATATCCTCAGAGGAACTACGGATATTATTGTATGTGATGGATATGTTGGAAATGTGATATTAAAAATGGCTGAAAGTATAATGGGTGTCTTAATGAAAGGTATTAAAAAGAGTGTTGGTAAAAACATTATGAAAAACCTTGGTGCTTTTCTTGTTAAACCAGCTTTCAGGGATTTAAAAAAAGTATATGATTACGAGGAATACGGCGGTGTACCGCTGTTAGGAGTCAACGGAATTTCTGTTATTTGTCACGGAAGTTCGAATGCTAAAGCTATTAAGAATGCATTAAAAGTAGCACAAAACATGAATAGCCGGAATGTTAATAAGCTTATTGGTGAACAATTGAAAATTGAGGGAGCTACAGATGGGTAAAAGAGCTTATATCAGTGCATCAAGCCACTGGGTACCTGAAAAAGTGTTAACAAATTTTGATCTCGAAAAATTAGTAGATACCTCTGATGAATGGATTCGTACCAGAACAGGCATCGAGGAAAGAAGAATTCTCGGAGCAGGAAAAGCAACATCGGATATGGCAGCTGGGGCAGTAAAAAATCTTTGTGAACAGCGCGGTATGGATCCAATGGAAATTGATGTTATTGTAGTTGCTACAATTACACCAGATATGTTTTTTCCGAGTACCGGAAATTTAGTTCAAGAAAAAGTAGGTGCAAAGAACGCGTGGTCTTTTGATGTTGCCGCAGCATGTTCCGGTTTTCTATTTGGACTAAATATCGGATCACAATTTATTGAAGCCGGAACGCATCAGAAAGTAGTGGTAGTGGGTGCTGATAAAATGACCTCTATTGTTAATTATCGTGATAGAAATACATGTGTATTGTTTGGTGATGCCGCAGGTGCGGTGTTGCTTGAGCCAAGCGATGATGATGAAATTGGCCTTTTGGATTTTATGCTTCATTCGGATGGTAGTGGTGCCGAATATCTGATGATGAAAGGCGGTGGTAGTTTGAATCCGGCCTCATTAGAAACTATTGCTAATGACTGGCATTTTATCTATCAGGATGGAAAATCTGTATTTAAATTTGCTGTGACTAAAATGGCAGATGTTGCAGTCAAGATCCTTGAGCGCAATAAATATTCCGGTTCTGATATAAAATTGCTAATTCCGCATCAGGCCAATTTACGAATTATTGATGGTACTGTTAAACGCCTTGGTATTGATTATGATAAGGTCATGATTAATATCAATAAATATGGTAATACAACGGCTGCAACCATTCCTCTGGCTTTATCAGAAGCATATCAACAGGGAAAACTGGATAAAGGTGATCTGGTGTTATTTGCCACCTTCGGTGGTGGATTTACCTGGGGAAGTGGTTTAGTGCGCTGGGGATTGGATAATCCTGTTAATAAATAAGTCACGGCTTTACAATATAAGTTCGCAAATTAAGGATAAATCTAATAGATGAAACAAGCCTTCATTTTTCCCGGACAAGCGTCACAATATGTCGGAATGGGAAAAGACTTGTATGAAAAATATCCTCTTTGTAAGGAAACCTTTGATCAGGCCAATGATATCCTTGGATTTGATATCAGCAAAATATGTTTTGAAGGTCCGGAAGAAGAATTAAAACAAACCAATATAACACAGCCTGCTATATTTATTCACAGCATCGCAGTATTTAGAGTTTTAAAATTCAAAGGCAAATTACCCCTAGCAACTGCCGGACATAGTCTGGGCGAATATAGTGCTTTAGTGGCTGCGGGTGCTCTCTCATTTGAGGATGGTTTACGATTAGTTCAAAAGCGTGGTGAATTGATGCATAAAGCTGGAACAGAACAACCGGGTACTATGGCTGCGATCATAGGATTGGTGCCGGAAAAAGTCCTGGACTTGTGCGATTCCCTGCGCGATGAAGGTGTGATTCAGCCAGCTAATTATAACTCACCAGGCCAGATTGCAATATCCGGTGATGTAAATACAATCCGTAAAGCCGTTGAAAAAGCTCCGGAAATGGGAGCGCTAAAAGCGATTGAATTGGTTGTATCTGGTGCGTTTCACAGTCCTCTGATGGCAGCTGCAGCTAAAGGCTTAGCCGAGGCACTCAATGCTACAGAGTTTCATGATGCAGATGTACCTGTTTATTCGAATGTGAAAGCAAAACCCGTTCAAAATAAATCTCTAATATCATCTTTATTTTGAACG
>JARRPN010000330.1:0-6860 GCA_037382875.1 Calditrichaceae bacterium
CCTTCTACAAAATCCTGAATGGTGATTGGTGTTATAATTTCTACATTTAAATCAGATAAAAGTCTAACACCGTTTGATTTAGGAATCCTTTTGATTAAATCTTTTAATGGATAAGGCATGGGATGCAGTTTAAAGTAGGATACTAATGCATCGGATTTATCGATGTATAGGTCTTTTACATCTTTTTGATGATAGCCTTTATGATTTATTACTTCAAGAATATCCTTACTATGCTTGCTTACCAGTAAAAATAATGCAGATTTACTGGAGAATTGTCCGACCATAGTCAAAAGGGTTGAATTGATCAATCTATTCAGTTCAAGTATGGAGTTAAGCTCCATTGAAATTTCAAACAGATTATGTAAGCTGAAAAGATTTTTTCGTAATTCTTTATTTTTGTCGACCAGGTTTTCATTGAGAGATATAATTTTTAAATTAGCCGCTTCCAGATCACGAGACTGTTTTACCAATAATTCATTCAACCGTTTGATTCTGATAGCAGAGTTTATTCTTGCTGCCAGTTCCTCAAAATTAAAGGGTTTTTTTACATAATCATCTGCTCCAATTTCAAGACCCTTAACAATATCATCAGTATTAGTTTTCGCAGTTAACATAATAATAGGCGTATAGGATTTTTCACTATGTTTCTTGCGAATAATTTCAGTTGCTTCCAGACCAGACATACCCGGTAGCATGATATCCATTAGAATGATATCCGGTTGATTTTCCTTAAATTTTTCCAGACCAATTTCTGCGTTATCAGCGGTTGTTACCTGGAAAGCTCTTTCTTCCAAAAATCGTTTTAGAATGGACTGCATATCTTGCTGATCTTCAATCACTAGCACCTTATGAAAAACATTTTTATCCATATTGATCTGGTTCCGTTCAATTTGTATTTTGATCTGTATAACCCAATAAAATAATGAATTTAAGAATTTCAAACAAGCAGTTAATTGGGTTGTAAATTACAATAGGTCTATAAATAATAATAAAAATGAGGTGAAGTTGTGAGAAGTATCAAGTATTTTAGATATCTATTTCTTTTAGGAATAATAACGGGGCTTATATATTTATTATCATGCAGCGAAGGTACTAATCCCAAGGATAAAAAATTTGAGCTACCGGAAAAAGACCTAAGTTTTTATGAGGATATTGAACCACTGTTTAATGCCAGATGCGGACTTGAATCCGGGTGTCATTCACCAACCGATTATACTAATCCGTTACTATATACCGAACTTGTGACTCGCGATGGATTAGTATATCATCAATTATCCAGTACTGGTCAGCAGCTTGTGGATTTAGAAAATGATCCCTTAAATCCTGAATCAGCAATATTATACTTAATTCTTTATGAAGGCTATCCGGATGTTGAAGATATAATGCCTCCTTTTCCTTATGACCGACTCACCACGAATCAGCTCAACGGTATAAAACAATGGATAAGGGAAGAAGCACCTGAATAAAAGACTTTTTAAATTTTAATAATCTGATTAAATCTCAAATTTAATAAAATTGTAGGGTATTATTCTAACGGGTCCTAATAGTCCGTAAGATTGCACAAAATAATCATTTGGTTTTCTATTTTTGTTCTCGGCAATATATTAGATAAACTATTAGCAATCTGAATACTCATCTTATTCTCACCCTCTTTTACATAATCCGTTATATCAAATCTCCAGGGTGAAAAAATACGTTTTCCTGCAAATTCATTATTAATTGATACTATACACCAATCATAAAGTTTACCTAAATCAAGAAATAATTTTTGTTTATACAAGTATTCTTTTTTAAGTACAATAAGTTTGTGATAGGTTATTACTGCACTTTTATATGGGAATGGGTAGCTCTGATCACCCAGACTGACCTGGCCCTTAAAATGATCGCTATCCATAAACCAGCCGCTGAGTCCAATGGATAGAATGGGTAGTTTCTCTTTAACCGAATAATCAAGTGTTTTCTGGTCGCCGGCTTTTTGAATTATTATATTGTTCGAACCTTCTTTCCTTTGCCATCCTTCCATTTTAAATACTTTGGAATCTGTTTGAATAAGATTATGGCCATCCAGGGAAGAGCTGTAAAGTTGATATATTTTTAGAGAATGCTTTTTATCAAGAACAAATAATCGACTTTCACCGGGTTCCAGATTTAAGGTCATAATTAGTTTTTTATTTTGGATATACCAATCCGCGTAGGGATAAGATTCAGCTGTATCAAAGTCCCAATAGAATGGTCGACCTAAATATTTGCTTTCAATTTTAAAATAGGTTGTTTTTACTTCATCGGTATTCATCACCATCAAATAGTAATGGTCTTGATGTTCTCGCAGCTGATATACTATCCCGGGATTCGAAGACTTAATATGTATTCTAAGGTTTTTGTCAAGGTCAGTCAGTATATTTTTTAATCGGGAAATATTTTTTTGAAAACAACCTAAGCCTCCCGATTCGTGCTGCTTGAACATAGTACTTTGAGAATCTGATTCATCCAACCAAATTTCTTTTTTAATTCGTTGAAGAAGATCAGACTTTTTTCCATCTCGAGTATTGGTGGGTAATTGGCCTAGTGCTACTACGATACCACCTTCAAGATAGAATTTATTTATTTTTTGCATACATTCAATGGGCATATATCGGATAGCAGGTAAAATCAATATCCTGTAATTGTGATTAAATAATATAAATTCGCCATCCTGTACAGGACATATGAAATTATCATTGAATGTATCAAAATCAAGAATATGGTAATCCAGACCTGTCCGTATTAATTCAGAGATGGTTTGTTTAAACAAATTCAGATCGTCATCCAATCCAGGATAAAGTAATAGTGCTTCTGGTCGACGAATACCCAGTTTCATAAAATGGCCAAGCTGGTGCAGGTAAGCGAACCAATCCGGGTATGCATCATAATTAGGATCCCATTTCTTAATTTCAGACAGTGGTTTTTGGTTATTAATTATATCACCGGAAATTGTAAAATTGAAATGGTTTACCCCATTCACAGTCAAGTAGTCGATGTAATACTTTTTATCGTTAAAAGATTGCCTGGTATTTAACAGATTATCAATGGATGCCTGTATAGTAGTCTCACCAGTTTTGTAACTGATATTTACAAGTTTCTTGATATTAATTATAGTATCGGTCGCATAAGCTGTCCAAGGTAAAAATCGGTTAATATCTATGCGCGGTATAAGCGGGATCGAATTGAGTAATTGAATGATCAGTTGGTGGTCAATATCAATGAAAAATTGACCCTTATTTTTCTTTAAATTAAACTGAGATAAAAATTGCTCTTTTATAAAATCAGTATAAAGATTTGTTAATTCTAACTTAGCTTTTTGGCTTTCAGCAGAGTTAGCTAAATATTTTATTAATGTTAAATCAATTATTGGTTGGCAATTTTTTAATTGGAATTCTTCGGCTTCAGAATAACGCCAGTGATAAATTGCTACTACATCCTCCGGGTATTTGATCTCCGTTTCAAAATTTTTATCACTGGATTTTACAGTGTAAATTTCCGGTTCATTACCGTAAAAATAAAAAACATCTTCCCCCCAAACTTTCTGATGCTTTTTGTACATACTAGTTGAGAATAATTTAGATTGAAACAAACGATCAAGATAATCTCTATGTTCATGTATAAATGCATCTTCGTTCAAATCTAAATTAAGAGCTAATTTTAGATCCTTTAATGGAGAAGCAGTACCAGCATTTTGAAAATAATTTAAAAGTGGAAGATTGGAATCAATACTATCGAATAGATTAAGTTGTCTGATAGACCAGTCATCTAATAATTTTAATAATGTATTAATGTCTGATTTTTCTGTTAAATTTAGTTTAGTACCACTTACAGATACAGATGAATTAATTTTTAATAAATCCATGTTTTTTAAATAAAGTGCTAAGCGCGATTTTTTATTACTCGATGTTTTTTTCATAAAGAAAGGTTTCTTGCTATTATTTTAAAGGGTTGTTTGTATAGTTAGTATAAAATTGGTAATATTGAATTTTAATGTCAAATATATTTTTAAATTATGAAAGATAAAGAAACAGAATTCAGTTTCTCAAAATTTTCCTGGTTAAAAAAACGTCCTACAAAACTAATAAAATTCTTTTTTAATTAGTTTGTTTATTCTATTGGGTTATGCTATTTATTTCTTTGCTAGTTTGCCCGATGTTTCGTATTTGAAGACCCTCGACGGGGCGCTCCCCGAGAAGGACGAAGTCCAGCTTGACCTGCGCAAGTTCCTCGCCGATGTTCAGGACTCCTGGCGGGAGCCGCTCAATCCCGTCGACGACTATAAAACGAAATTTTGAAGAAGGTAAGCTCGCGCGTGGCGGCAGTACGATTACACAACAACTTGCGAAAAATTTGTATCTCTCCACAGAAAAAAGTTTTTTAAGAAAACTAAAAGAATATTTTATTGCGCAAAGACTGGAAAAGGAATTGTCAAAATACAGAATATATCATCTTTACTTAAATATTATCGAATTTGGTCCTGGAATATTTGGCGTCGAAGCAGCGTCAAGATATTATTTCAAAAAATCAGTAAAGAATTTAAATCTGGAAGAAATGGTCCGTTTAACGGCTATCATTCCAAGACCACTGATAACCAATCCTAAAGGTCATAGCGGTTGGTTAAAATGGAAATGTAAATGGATCCTAAGGAAACTGGCCTTGTATAATTATATCGATCAGGCAACCTATGATGCTAACCTTATGGCTTTCGAATAAATAAAGATTTGAAAATGTAATAAATATTTATCGCATAAAATTGAAAATTATACTAAATTCATAAAAATACGTAAATGACAAAAAAATCGCTTTTAGTCCTCTGCTATGGGGATTCGTAAAAATAGTGTATTCGATTCGTCACTCACGAAAATGCTGGTAGATAAACTTATAAAATTTTATAATGAACAGGGTTATCTTTATGCTCAGATCGATTCAGTTACAAGGCAATATAGTATCGATAAGAATACAGTAAATATACAATTTTATGGGCGTAGTGGGAATCCGACATATTATGGTGAGATTAAAATAATTGCGGATTCATTGAATACAGAAAAATACTTACAATTACTTGATATTAAAGAAGATGATATTTATGACCCGATTTTAATAGAAAACAATTTTAAATATCTACTTGATTATGCTGCTGATGCCGGATATCCGTTTACAAAAATCGCCATCGATAATATATCTTTTAATCAGAAGGAAGATGATACTTATGCTGACATTACTCTTTTAATTAATGAGGGAAGAAAAATATTTGTCAAAGGAATCAATATAACCGGAAATTCATATACCAATGACAACGTGATACTCAGGGAACTATATATTGGCAAAGGTGATACCTACTCGAAAATAGTAATAGATAAAATTCCGGAACAGTTGATGCGTCTGCAGATTTTTAAAAATGTGACTATTGACGGAATCAGCCTTTCTGGGGAAGATAGTGTCATTGTAAATATTAGTGTCAAGGAAGGTAACTCAATCCTGATTGATGGCGTTCTGGGTTATGTTCCTGAAAAGTCCGGAGGTAACTCTGGTGGAAACATTACGGGATTGATTAACCTATCATTAAAAAATATTTTCGGTACTGCCCGCAAATTTGATGTTCATTGGCAGAAACCGGATGATTACAGCGAGGAATTTAATTTAAGATATACAGAGCCATGGGTACTTAATTATCCTGTGGCTATTTCGGTCGGGTTGGATCGTACAGTAAGAGATTCCAGTTTTATTAAATGGAATACTTTTTTGAATACCAGAATTAGAGTTTTGAAAAATCTATCCGCAATAGCAGGGATCAGTCGAAAATTAGCTTATCCGGATTCAGCTTCCAGCAGGAATAATCGTTTATTACGCAATGAGGTAATCAACCTGGAGTTGGGATTGGAATATGATACCAGGGATTATCCGGTTAATCCAAGATCGGGACTTTTCTATTCAAATTCTTATGCGTACGGATTTAAAAATAATTATGGCCCCTCCTACATACTTGTTGAAGATAGCGTTAGTAAAAAAGAAGAACTTCAGACTTTACAACTGGAGTTTGGATGGTATTATAATCTTTGGTCGAATCAAGTATTCTCAATAGAACTCAACGGCAAACAAATAAAAGGTGATCAGTTGCAATTAACAGATCTGTTTTGGTTTGGCGGCAGCCGGTCCCTTAGAGGGTATCGGGAAAACCAGTTTTGGGGTAAAGTGATAGCCTGGGCTAATTTAGAGTATCGATTCATTCTAAACCGGAATTCAAGGCTGTTCATTTTTAGTGATTGGGGTTTTTATCAGGGTCTGGATAAATCGGTTCAGAAAGATGAAGTTTTACCGGGATATGGACTCGGCATCCGGTTTGATACCCCTCTTGGTATAATGGGTGTTGATTATGGGCTAGGTAAAGGAGATAGTTTCAGTGAGGGTAAAATCCACTTTGGAATAACCAGTCAGTTTTAAGCATGTTATTATGTGTTACATTGGATAAGGTAATTCTAAAGGAACCTAAATATAAAATGGTATTCAACAATAGAAATATTTTGGTTTAATTATATAATAATTCAATGGCCACCCGGAAGACTAATCCACCTTATGACCTAACTTGTTAATGTGAATAATTAGTAATACAATTATATAGAAATTTCTATAAGTTTTTTGTCATCAGAAAAAAAGACAATCATAAAATAACGGGAATTAATATATAAAATCTATTTGATTCTCCGTGCCCTCAGTGGCTTATTTTTTAAAAATAAAAATTATTTGACATTATGGACTTCATCGAATATATTTGCGCACTCTTATCGTGATAAACTGCGCCTGTAGCACAATTGGATAGAGCGTTGGATTCCGGTTCCAAA
>JARRPN010000331.1:0-3394 GCA_037382875.1 Calditrichaceae bacterium
GAGGCTATGCCGAGCGAGTTTTTTTCTTTTAGCGTAGTGCAGTTGATTTCAGCCTGTTTTTAATCAGCCGATGATCTTTTGGTTCTTTTCCATTCCCGAATTTGTTCAAATCTTCGATTTGATTACAAATTCGAGGATCCACGAATTTCTAATTCTAATGAATTAGAAAGAATTTCGGGACAAGGGAAAAGAACATTAATTTCTACTGTTTATACTTTGTTTTTGCATTTTTGCCTTTTCCTTTTTATTATCCTTTAGCGTTCTTAAAACCATATCCTTAATATAACAATATAGTATTATGAGTTCTGATTAGATATAATACTATATTAATAATTTTATTTTGCAATTATGCGAAATAAATTTCAAATAATATATACAACTATCCTTCTTGTCCTCCTATCTTCGTTTATTGCATACTGTAAATCAGCAAATTCTTCGATAAAAGGTACTGTTCTTGATAAAGAAACACTCAAACCCATCCATAATGCAAATGTTTATCTAGCCTATACCTTAACTGGAAGTTCCACTAATAAAAATGGGCGTTATTTTATCGATAAAATAGATCCAGGTCAGTATTTTCTGGTGATTTCTCACGTGGCATATGAAGAACTACATATAAAGATTAACGTAAAGGATGGTGAAAAAATACAATATAATTTTTATTTGTTACCTAAAATTTATCAAATGAATCCAATTTTTGTTCTTGGTGATTCATCGGGCTGGAAAAAAACCTTAAAAAGATTTTTGAAAGAATTTATAGGTACATCAGAAAATTCGAAAATGACCACTATCTGTAATACGGAGGTATTAGATTTTGATCGAGAGGGATCTAAATTATATGCATCAGCAAATGCTCCCTTAGAAATAATAAACAGAAGTCTTGGTTACAAAATTATATACTCGCTTCATCACTTTGAATCAACATTTAACTATGTTAAATATTCAGGATTTCCGAAATTTATCGAGCTTGAATCAGAAAATCCGGAAATTTTAGAAACCTGGAGAATAAACAGAAAAAATACCTATGATGGATCATTAAGACATTTTCTGAATATTATTTGCTTAAACTATGATTCAACATCCAATAAAGCCGATTCGATTGAATTTGAAATCGATTATTCTGATAAAACATCAAGAAGGTATAGGCAAAGATATAAAAATGAAAATATTCTCAGACAAAATGGATTTGAGGTATTATATAGAAGATCCAGATTAAAATCCCACATGTATTTAGAAATTGGTGGTAAATTAGCCAATACAAATAATTATCTTAAACCGGCTGAAAATTCAAATGAAATGTATTTGAAATTTGATAATTACCTGGAAGTCAGATATACAAATCATGACTATGCAAATAGTCTATTCAAATCTGAAGATCAAATTTCATGGATTTCATTAGAAAAAGATTCTATTATAATTGATAGGGCCGGTAGATATTATGAAACATTTTCAATTAAGACAGCAGGATTTTGGAGTTTGGAAAAGATTTCTGATTTTTTGCCTTTTGAGTATGTTTATGAAAATTCCGAGACTGATTCTAATAAATGAACCAGAAATCATAATGTAAATGTTGAGAAACCTGCTTTGACTACCCGGATATTTTTTAAATTTTTAAACTTTGTTTTTGCATTTTCACCTTTTCCTTAATATTATCTTCAAACGCTCAAAAAGATATAACCAACATATAAGTTTTTCTAGAACATCAGGTTGAAAACAGCTTATTATGCAGCGATAAGTAGTTCATATAAATTAATAATAAGGAATAGAAATATGAGAGATTCTATGGTTAAAAGTTTCCAAATAAATACCCTTGTATTAGATAGTCTTATAAAAGATTTGAAAGTACCAGATAGTTTATTAAGAACTGGACAGTCAAACACCATCGGCTGGATTCTTGGACATATACTTGCAAGCAGAGGTTCTATGTTAAGCCTGCTTAAGACAAATTATGAAAAAACAGAAAATGAAGAACAATATAAAAGGGGCTCAGAGAAAAAGGATCATATTAAAATCGATCCAGTGAAAGCTATGGCGTTATTTAAGGAACGGGGAAAACAGATAGAAGAAGCATTAATGCATGCGGATGAAAGCGTATTGGATGAAGAAATTACCTATAAATTGCCGGGCGGCGGCAGCAGGGTGAAGGACGCCATACATTTTTCAGCCTGGCATGAGACGTTTCATATTGGACAAATCGATCTAATTCTTGCTGCATCGGGTAAAGGAGGGATAAAATAATATATTCCATTCTTTTCCATTCCGAAGTTGTTCAAATCTCTGATTTGATTACAAATCCGAGAATCCACGATTATCTAATTCTAATCAATTAGATAGAATTTCAGGACAAGGGAAAAGAACATTTATTTTTGCTTTTTAATTTTTGTTTTTGCATTTGGATTCAATCCTATTTATTATCCTATCAAAATCTTGTATTGTTTGGATAAATATGATCAGGAGAACCTATGGGCTTCTTTAGAAGATTTGCAAAAAGAAAGAAAAAGGTTTTTGAAAGCGTACCATGTGAAAAACGAATTGTCGATAATAGAGTTTTCCTTCTTGGGCTGGACAAGCTTTACCGTAATGCAATGAAACAGCATGAACGAGAAGAACTTCTCAAATGTGCACGATACACGGCTAAGAAACTCAATATATCACCAGCGCAAGTGCCGATAGAAGGCTATTACGCTGAGGATGCGTTACTTAGCGAGTATTTCCGATTGATACATGCTTTGCGGAGAGTCGCGGATATAGATGAGCCAGGTTTAAAATCTTCTTCAGAGCTGAAGCGGTTGAGAGAAGTAATGTCTTCTATAATTTTTGGTAGTCCACAATATAATCGTAATGGAAAAACAATGCTTTTATCTGAGGGGCAAGACGCGCTATCAGAGGCTTTGGAAAATACATTTCCCGATTGGACATCGGAAAATTTGAGTTCAGCAGCCCAACGAATCGCCCGCGAGAAGGACGATATATCTCTAGTTGGTCTGGCAGCCAGGATTAAAGATACAGTCGTACTCGCAGCACTTCGCGAATCGGTGGTACTGTATGCACGGACGATTTGGGGTGCTTCCCTTGAGCCTCCTAAGCCTGAATATGTCTGGACAGTTGATGAAGATTTATCCAACCAGGCAAAAAGATTTATTGATACGTTTAATGCACTTTTTAATGATGAGCTGCCACAACCCGAACCATCACAGGCTGAAAATTATTGGCATGCATACACAGATAATAAAATACATGGCCGTTGTGTCAGACTTGGAATCGATGATTCAGTTCCTCCTATCCGGCATTATCACTGGGGTATCTATAGAACTTATTCTGGCGAACTTGAAGTTTATGAATTCTGGAGTCCTAAAATTTGGACAACGGATGAATTTCGGAAGGTAGTTCCCAG
>JARRPN010000332.1:0-3381 GCA_037382875.1 Calditrichaceae bacterium
AGAATCCAGCTGAGGCAAGTCCATTAACAAAAACCCAATCAGCACTTGCTGTATCACTTTTTACACCAAAGCCTCGTGCATAGAAAAAGCTGTCATCATCAAAGCCGCCTGGTCCAACACGCAGACGTACATACAGGTAATAATAACCGGGATATTTAAACGTTACCTGGTAAGTTGCCATACGGCTTGAATCACCCGGGCTGGTCGTACTGATATGACCGCTTGTTGTAGTAATTGAGGTAACTTCTCCATCAACTGTAACATTAAAGCTACTACCAAGTTGTCCTGATTCAGCTTCTACAATTACCGGTCTTAGTCCGGCAGTAACATCAGTTTCATTAAAGAGGAAAAGAACTTCATCAGCAGATAGGGATTTATTGTAAATATCAAACTGAAGAATTTCACCTCTCCAGGTGGGATCGCCAGTATACACACTCTTTGCAAGGTAGGCATAATTTGAACTTATCTTATCAATACTATTATTTTCATCCAGGGGAGTAATTTCCTGAAGCTGTCCATCAATATATAAGGCTATATTTAATGAATCTACAATACCCACCATTTGATGAAGTTCACCATCATCATATTCAACCCCTTGAGCAAATGTTTCACTTGCCCAGGGCGTTGATGCATCCCCGCAGGATATGCCTGCACGGCTTACATTATCTTCCCGTGCCGAAGTGATATAAAAGTAGTTTACTCCTAAAGAAGCTGGTGTATCACCAAATGATGCAAGCATAGTAAAACCCGTATTTCCTCCGGACACAGATTTGAACCAAGCTACAACTGTTAGTCCCTCATATTCATTTAAGGCAAGACTATCTGCCGGCATTTCCATCCATGAGTCTGCGGTTATTGTCTGGAGTGCACCATTTTGAATTTTGGCATTACCCATTAAAACTCCGGCTATACCTGAAACTGTATCTATTGCTGTTC
The DNA here is from genome assembly GCA_037382875.1 of Calditrichaceae bacterium. Lineage (GTDB taxonomy): Bacteria > Calditrichota > Calditrichia > Calditrichales > Calditrichaceae > JAFGKZ01. The sequence continues at coordinate 937 of JARRPN010000332.1, forward strand.
CATTATCAAATGTCCAGGCGTGTGTAAGGTTTTCCGTGCCCGGATCAACCTGAGCCACAACTGATGCAGTTCCAACAATTAATAAAATTAAAAATATAACAACATGTTTAAACATCATGATAGTTCTCCTTATATTTGTTTGAGTTTCATTTTAAAATTACCATTTTTTTAATCTGTTGAAATGAGCCGGAAGTAAGTTCGTAGTAATAAATGCCACTTGCAAGATTATCTGCAAAAAAATCAATTTGATGGACACCGGCAGAATATTCACCTTCAGCAATTGTTCTGATCTTCTGACCTATTTGGTTATAAAGAATTAATTCAACTTTACCTGCTTTGGGTAAAGAAAAATCAATTCTCGTAGTTGGATTAAAAGGATTTGGATAATTCTGCTTTAGACCGAAGTCTTGAGGTTTACTACGTGCAACATTCTTATTAATTGATGTGATGGAATCCCCTTCTGTTAAAAATCTAAAGAATTGGATACGGAATAGGTCTCCCCCATCTGATCCGACAAATTTCAGATATACATCATGTGTGCCCGAAACAGATTCCATCTCCGAAGAAAATACCCGATAATTATTCCAGCCACCTGTACTATCGATTTGACATTCACTTACTTTCGTACCCGTATCAATAGAATCCAGCCATACTTCAATCATACCACCTGAATTATCACTTGAAGCAACCACTCCAAATGAAACTGGAATCTTTGGATATTCTGTACTACCACCAAATTCAACACCTGCATACATTGCCCAGTCATCATTGGTAATACCTGAAAGATAAGTACTTGCTGAATTCACTCCATATCGATTAGTTGGATTTTTTGCCATAATATCCGTATAAGCATCGCGATAAATATAGAGATCAAAATAGGCTTCTTTCCCTTTAACGTAAAGGCCCTGCTGATTTCCAGTAAACGCATTAAAATCGGGAGGTTGTGGAATATCCAGATTTAGAGCATTGATATCCTCTCCTATCTGCGCCCATTTACTCCCATCCGGGCTGAAATAACCGGACATGGTGTGCTCGTTTCGTACTAATTTTAACCAGACAATGGAACCAATTGTATTTTCTACTTCATATTTTGTACTTTCAAAACTGAAAGCAACGGACGGATTGCCCTCACTGTTCAACGTGCTGAATACTTTTACAAAATGTGTCTCAGGTCCATTTAATATCCACAAACCGGCTTCATTTGAGACCGAAGTTGGTTCAAAATCCACCCGCGTGATTAGGGAATAACTATGTTCCCCATCATTCTGAATTACTGTATTACTTCCCCCATACGGCTCTAAATATAACCAGCCTTCTTTGACCTCTAATGAATACGTTGCACTGGAAGTATATCCTAATAAAGACCAATTAGGACTAAGCGCCGTTGTACTGAACATATCCGACTTGGGCACCATCCAGGCAATGCCGGTACTGGGTAGATCAGGAGCCTGCACAGGACTACCGGGAGGATATTGAATAACCGGAAATCCTTCTTCGTCATATGTTACCTGGCAAAGTAAACCCTGACGTCCTTGTGCATACCAATTGTTACTGCTGTGATAACTATGGGTAATTGTCCAACTGGTGCTGTCATCAAGCATAACTACGGGGGATATGTGATTGGGTCTGTTGTAAGTCGCTGGGGATCCTGTAAAAACATTACCATCTTTAATTGTCCACGCTGACTCATCATCGGTTAATGTATCACTGCGCATTACATATTGTTCACCAACCAAATGCTGCGTAAAACCATAATAGTAATATCCTTTATATTTCCACATAACCGGACCTTCCGCCCAGCCATAAGGATTCCCTTCTGAATTTGGATTAAGCCAGGTTAAATCGAGAACTTCACCTGTAGGCTGGCCATCATCACCTAATTCCACAAGATGATTATTCTGTTGACCAGCTTTGGTAAGCATATACCATTTGCCTGTATCTTCATCAATAAAAATGGAATTATCTTGTCCAAATGGAGGCAGTCCGGCAAAAAAGGTTATTGCTGTAGGTTCACTCCATGGTCCTTCAGGATTATCTGCTTTAACAAAAAACATTCCGACACCACCTCTGGCAAAGAAATGCCAATAGGAGTTGTTATAATAAACCATATGACCGCCCCAGATTCCTCCACCAGGTTCATCACCATATACAGGCCAGGAGGCTGAAACAGGTTGGGCTATTACCTCCCAGTGTACAAGATCAGTTGAGTGATATATTTTCGGAGTTGGATTAAAGGAAGAACCCGAAGTATAAAAATCATCGCCTATTTTTGTCAATGTCGGATCGGGGTGATCACCTGGAATGACAGGATTCATGTAAGTCTGAAAAGAAACAGATTGACCGTATGCACAAAAACAAAATAGTACAATTAACAAAAAACTTTTTACTAATTTTGTCATAATGATGCACCCCTGTTTTATTTATTGGATCATTCCCTAATTAAGA
>JARRPN010000333.1:0-3381 GCA_037382875.1 Calditrichaceae bacterium
TTGTGGCTGAAATAAATTACTTGTAATGGTCACACTTGTCATTGCACCTCCACTTGAACCTTGGAAGTAAGTTCCCAGAGCAATTTTATTTTGATCTATTATATTTATAATACCAATTCGAAACGTTTTATTTGGAAATACAATATTCTCTATTCTAGTTAATTCGAAAGAAATATTATCCTTTTTAAAATATTCTAAATTATTGAGTTCAAAAATGAGTGTATCAATAACAGTCTTAATCTTTGTTTCAGGATCAATATTCATTCGTTGAGGCTTAATAAAAGGCGGAAGACTTAAAGGTTCAAATTTATACAAATTGGCATCGCCAATTGTCTTAGCTTCAAAAGTTTTGGAATCTTGACTATAAATAGAAAAGAAACATCCTAGAATCAATATAAACAAAATTGAATATTTCATTTTATCAACTCCTTAATCTAAAAGTAACTACTTAATTTATACGTGCCTCTAACGAGGCTGTCGAAAAAGTCTCTTTTTTGTAATTAAGATAATATTAATTATTTATTAATTCCAGCCATTTCCATTTGTAGCTTATTTTGTTGATTAGTAAATTTAATCAGTCTTACACAGGTACATATTATGGCTCGTTACAAACCCTATAATCCCAATCAATCAAGGCTGGTACCGATCACCTTAAGCGAACATCTTTACGAAGGTTCCCTGGAAGAAGCGATACATAAAGTGGTTGAAGAACAGATCGATCTGAGCAGATTGGATCAGCTTTATATTAATGATGATACCGGACGCCCCGCGATTCATCCCAAAGTCTTATTAAAAGTGATTCTTTTGGCCTATGCCCGCGGCATCAGCGGTTCCCGCCCGATAGAGAGAGCCTGCCGGGAAAATGTATTATTTATGGCCCTTGCCGGCGGCGAACAGCCCGATCATTCGACCATCGCGGCTTTTATTGTCGCACTTAAGGGTCATATTCTGGACCTGTTCGTCAATGGGCTGTTGATCTGTGATGCCATGAAGCTATTAGATGGCACCCATTTATCTTTAGATGGTTTAAAACTGCCTTCCAATGCATCCAAAGAACATAGCGGTACATTTAAAGACTTAAAAAAGAAACGTTCTAAACTCAAAGGCAGACTTAAAGAGCTCATACGCGAGCACCGTCAGCTGGATAAGAGCGGTTTAAGTGCTTTGCAGATAAGCGAAGACAAACACAAAAAACAGATCAAACGTTTGCGTAACGAGGTCAGACGTATTGATCGTTTTCTGGCTAAAGAAGAACCCAAAGAGGGCAAAACACAAAAGGAAATCAAAAGTAATATCACCGATAATGATTCCGCTAAAATGCCCACATCACATGGCGTTATACAAGGCTACAATGCCCAGGCCATGGTGGATGATAAACATCAGATTATTGTACATGCTGAAGCGATGGGTAATGGACAGGACAGTGATAATCTGGAACCGATGCTCAAAGGGACTAAAGAGAATCTTAAAGCGATAGGCAAAGGCGATGATGCACTAAAGGGCAAAATACTAACGGCAGATAGTAACTATCATAGCAATAAGAATATAGAAAAATGCGAAGAGGAGCAGTTGGATGCTTACATCCCGGACATCAATTTTCGTAAACGGGATGACCGTTTTAAAGATCAGGATCGCTATAAAGATGGCTTAAACAAGCCACCCAAACCGAATCAGACAAAACGTATAAAGACTGAACTGGAAGATTTTACTTATGATAAAGAAAATGATTGTTATGTCTGTCCGGAAGGTCATGCCTTAAAACTGGAGGTTAAACAACATGTTCTTAAGAGTGGGAATTATCGTACCTATCGCATGAAAGATGATTACTGTGTTAACTGTAAACTGCGCACACAATGCGTGGGTAATAAAAAAGCGCGAAGACGTTATTTATGTGTTCCCCTGGAAAATCCACCAACCGAACTAAACCCATCCCAAAGGATGCGAATAAAAATAGATTCACCTTTGGGCAAGATAATTTATGGTTTACGCCTGGGTAATGTTGAGCCAGTGTTCGGTAATTTGCGATCTAATAAAAAACTCGATCGGTTTACCTATCGCGGCAAAGACAAAGTTAATGTGCAGTGGCTGTTATTCTGCCTGGTACATAATATCGAGAAGATTGCCCACTATGGAATGGCCTGAAAGGCTATTTCCCACCTGTTTTATATATCCCGCTGAAATATTATTTAATGCCTTGAGAATTTGTCAAAAATATCTGAGAAGAATTTTAGCTTCCAATAAAAGTTAAAGATTGATAATTATGGGGTTTTCCGACAGCCTAATTGTACGAATAACACCTTTATAATCATTTTCATTAAAACAGATATCTGATGAGTGTTTGTCAACAACTAAAGGAAAGGCATTATCGTTATCCATGGTTTTACTTACAATGCTGTTAGATAACCCCAGAGTCCTTTGGGCAAAAACAGATTGGGAACAAACTGACAAAGCGAATAAAATTAAATAAATAAAATTTTCATTATCTCATTCCATAAAATTCTAATTTTTTTCAACTTGATGAATATAAATCAGAAAATCTTTAATATAGTGAGATTCTTTAAAGCACTCCACAATATTTACATTTATAAAATCATTGCATTACTAATGCAATAAGTATATTAAAAAGGATAGGAAAATAATACAATACCCAATTTATAGAATTACTCTACCTGCTGAGTCATTTTTAAAATAAAAAACCTCAGAGTAGCTAGATTTTACTCTGAGGATTATATTTGTTTTATTGATTGACTGGTTGTTTGGCTTTAAATAATACAGAAGTTATTAATTCTGTTAAGACACCATAGATAATACCCATAACGAACGTTCCAATCATAATTTGTGGCCTATACATAACTTGCACAGCCATGGGAATGCTCATAACGATTCCCAGAACAATGCCGTGTAACCACCATTTTAGCCGAAGAGCACTAATTCCAATCATGAAACCAAGCAAGATACGACTTAAGACAATATTAGTTTTTATTGGTAAGGTCAGGACTCCTGCCGGATGAGGATTGGACAAAGCTAGACCAAGACATACAAATCCGAAAATAATACCACAGATTGTGGCAATAGTGACACGTTTGGCTGTTAACATTTTTAATGCCTCCTTTTTTTGAAGCTAGCTTAAACTAAGTTTAGTAAATGATTTTGTTTTGGTGTTTTATTGTACACCTAATATATAAACAGATTAAATATATGTCAATATAGTTTTAACTATAATGTAAGACATATATTGGACAGAGTTGAATTACTCGATAGTTCTGAGAAAATAGATTCAACCATCGTTTAGATAAAAGACATATCGAACAGAAATTCCTGCATTGTATAGCGATTCACCATTATTTGTATTTGTAGCTGAACCAATTGTGGGACCAAAAA
>JARRPN010000334.1:0-3374 GCA_037382875.1 Calditrichaceae bacterium
TATCATTTTCTACTCTAATTCGATCATAATCATACGGTCCATCCTTAACAACCGGGACTTCATCAAAATTATGCTGTGAAGGCGGGGATGTGGTTGTCCATTCCAGAGTCAACGCACCCCATGGATTCTTGCCAACCCGTTTTCCCTTAACCATGGCATGAATCAGGTAAAATGCCATGATAAAAAAGCCCGCGCCTATAATAAACGCGCCCACGGATGAAAATGCATGTAATGGCTGATACTGATCCATATAGGTATAATATCTTCTCGGCATGCCTTTGGCGCCTAATATAAACTGACTAAAAAATGTTACATTAAATCCAACGAAAATTAACAATGCTGCAATTTTCGCCCAGAACTCATTATACATTCTGCCCCAGATTTTAGGCCACCAATAATGAATGCCGGCCAAAAATGCCATTACCGTCCCTCCCATCATCACATAATGGAAATGGGCTACTACAAAATAAGTATCATGCAAATGTACATCAACCGAAAGAGCGCCAAGCATAATTCCGGTAAATCCACCGATAGCAAATAAAAACATAAAGGACAACGTATAAAGCATTGGAGTTTCAAATGTAATCGATCCTTTATAAAGCGTTGCCAACCAATTGAACATCTTAATACCGGATGGAATACCCACAAGAAAAGTCAGGAACGAAAAAACCATAGCAGCAAATTCAGATTGTCCGCTGGTAAACATGTGATGTCCCCAAACCAGAAAACTGACCAGGGCAATCCCCAAACTGGAGAAAGCAATCGCATTGTATCCAAATATTTTTTTCTTTGAAAAGGCTGTTATCGTCTCACTAATAATACCCATACCCGGGAGAATCATTATGTAGACGGCCGGGTGTGAATAGAACCAGAAAAAATGCTGATACAAAACCGGATCACCTCCCATTGCCGGATCAAAGATACCAATACCCAGGACACGTTCAGCAATCAATAGGAGCAGAGTAATAGCAAGCACTGGTGTTGCCAGAACCTGAATCACGGCGGTTGCATAGGACGCCCATACAAATAAAGGCATTTTGAACCAGGTCATACCCGGAGCACGCAGTTTATGAATGGTTACAATAAAGTTAATTCCGGTAAAGATGGAAGAAAATCCCAGAATAAACACGCCAAGTGTCATCGAGATAACCGAGGTACCAGTTTGCGTGCTATAAGGTGTATAGAAAGTCCAGCCTGTATCCACGGCACCGGATATAATGGAGTATATGGCAAATAGACTCCCGAACATATAAACATACCAGCTGGCCAGGTTTAATCGTGGAAAGGCCACATCCTTAGCACCAATCTGCAATGGCAAAACAAAATTACCAAGTATGGCCGGAATTCCCGGAATTATGAAAAGGAAAATCATGATTGCGCCGTGCAGAGTGAATAACTGGTTGTATGTCTCTGCACCAACTATTACTTCTTGTGGCCGAATGAGCTCCAGTCGAATGAGCAAAGCAGACATGCCGCCAATAAAAAAGAAAAACATGATGCTGAAAAGATATAATATGCCTATCCGTTTATGATCCTGTGTCAGCAGCCAGGACTTAATTCCCTTTTCTGCATTCAAATAATTTGTTTCCGATGTAGTTTTAGTTTCGCTCATTTTTCACCTGTAGCATTATTCACTTAATGATTTAATATAGGTAACAAGGGCATCAATTTCCCTATCCTTCAAGATACCCTGGTAAGTCGGCATAACTGGTTGAAATCCATTAACAACTTTAGCCTGGGGATTTAATATCGACTCACGTATATAATTCTCATCCGGTTTGATATTCGATCCATCCGTAAAGTTCTCGGTCCGCTGCAGCAATCCTGAAAATGTAGGTCCGGTACTTGGTGATCCATCTATGGTATGACAGGTCACACAAGCCTTGGATTTATATAATTTGGCCCCATATTCTGCCAGCGACATTCCCTCTCCAGGATTACTACTTGCTTCGAGCCATTCATTGTATTCCCGTTCGGAAAGCACCTTGACTTTACCAATCATTTTTGAATGTCCCGTACCGCAGAATTCCGCGCAGAACAGATCATACTCGCCTTCATGAGGCGCTTCAAACCAGGTAACCGTATAACGGTTCGGCAGTACATCCATTTTGATCCTGAAATTGGGCACATAAAAACTGTGGATGACATCCTGTGATGATAGCAGTAATTCAACAGGCTTACTAACCGGAACAACCAGATCATTAGTACTGCTGGCGCCATTATCGTAATCGAATTGCCAGAACCATTTTTGACCCGTCGCTTTTATTTGAATGGATTCTGCCGGGGGCACGTGCATTTTTAAATAGGTTTTAAATCCCCAAAAAAATATGATAAATACTAAAATGGTAGGGATAACTGTCCAGATGATTTCCAGGTTTCTGTTTTCAGATATATCTGCAGTGAAACCAGCTTTACCCTTTTTCCGATATTTATAAATGAAGTAGGCGGTTCCTCCTACAACAATTAAAAAGAATATAATCGAAGTTACCAGGATAAACTGAAAAAGAGCATCCACTTCTGGTGCAATTGTCGAATTTGCCGGAGGCAGAAATAAAGTTCCGGTAGTATCCATAAATTTTTAATCCTTACAATCGATATTAAGTGTGTTTGTCAGATTTTCGACTATCTTTCAACCACAATAAGCCCAAAAATCCGGACAGCGCTACTAACATGACGGCCCCGCCAAGTTTCATTACATTAGAAGCAAATACGACATAACCTTTTGCATCCGGATCATAATGATAACAGTATAAAATTATTCTATCAAGTGTACTGCCCACCTTACCTTCTGCAGCTTCCAAAAGTCCTAATTTCAGGTCATTTGTTTTATAATCAATACCGTATAAATAACGGGATATTTTGCCTTTCTCACTTAACAGCATAACAACGGCAGGATGTGCATACTCATCACGGTCCGGAACATAATAATATTTAAATCCAACTGATTCGGCCAGTTTATGAATATTGGATTCACTACCGGTTAAAAATGCCCATCCATCTGAATCTTCCGGCTGGTTCAGCATTTTCAGGTGTGATTGTTTTTTTGCCGCGGCTAATTCGGCCGTTTCCTTCGGATCTATACTCACAGTTACAATCTGAAAGTCATTTCCCAGCTGCATATTTAGTTTGTATACCGATTGTGTCACACCGTTTAAAACCAGGGTGCAGAGCATGGGGCATTCATAATAGGCCAATACAAGAATGACCGGTTTCCCCTGATTGAAATAATTTTCCAGTAATACATTTTGACCATGATCATCCGTGAACTGAAGACCGAGAGGAATGTTATCCCCGAGATGCTCTTCAACATCAATATTCTGTAATTCGTTGGGATTTTGATTCACAATTTGCCCCCGACTTATTGTAAGGCTCAG
>JARRPN010000335.1:0-3357 GCA_037382875.1 Calditrichaceae bacterium
CTGGACATAAAAGAGAACAAATTTACTTATTGTAATGCCGGACATGACCAACCTATTCATATAAAAAGTTCGGAATGTGAACAGCTTCTATCAGGTGGTATTCCGTTGGGATTTCTATCCGATTTTAACTATTCTGCAAGTTGTACAACCTTATCGACGAATGATATTATTATTATATATACGGATGGCGTTACAGAAGCCATGAATCACGAAGAAGAAGAATATGGCATGGATAATTTTAAAAGAATTATTTGTGAAAATAAAACTGCGAGCGCCTCAGATTTACTCAATATATTGTTGGATGCGATTAATACACATACCAAAGGTGCTCCTCAAATGGATGATATTACTCTTGTCATTTTAAAAAAAGAATAAGCTTTACTCAATTCCCAAATACCTTATATCGTAATATAGAAATATTATTTCTTAGTTTTTACGTTATAATTTTATCAATTCCCTCAATTGTATTGGAAATATATTTGAAAAAATTTGGTTTAAGCCTATCAAAGCTTATTAATTAGATACCTAAGATTATAAATCTACAGAAAGATGAGCTTAAAACTGGCGATCAGGTTTTTATATTTACAGGTAAATCTGTTTACGAAATAAAAAAATTAGATAATAGTCAGTTTTTAATTTCTGGCGGCTGGATTGATTTAAATAATATTTCACCGTGTAAAATTTCAATCAGAGGATGTACATGGGACGGTAGTATTATCCATATTAATTTGATAGCAGCTATCGGATTTTCTTTTGAGTTTAATAATAATTTGATTACTTCACCCATTTCCAGAATTGTTGTATTTAAATGGGAAAAATTAAACTAGTTAAATGATAGTCTGATAAAGATACTATTTTACAGTGTTGATAAAAAGGATAAATGTTGTTTATGATTGGTAAAAAAATTCTTCATTATAAAATATTAGAAAAACTTGGTGAGGGCGGCATGGGTGTTGTCTACCTTGCTGAAGATACGAAACTTGATCGCCGGGTTGCAATTAAATTTCTTCCACATCACATCTCTTCAAATTCTGATGAGCGCAAACGTTTCGAAATTGAAGCTAAAGCTGCAGCTGCATTAAATCATCCAAATATTGCTACAATTTATGCTATCGAAGAATTCGATACTGACATATTTATTGTAATGGAATACATCGATGGTGAGGAGTTAAAAGATTATTTGATTCATAATAAGTTATCTGTTGAGAAGGCACTTGAGTTAATAACAAAGATTGCAGAAGGATTGAAAAGTGCCCATGAGAATAATATCGTCCATCGTGATATTAAGCCAGCGAATATAATGATAACGAATAGTGAGAAGGTAAAAATTATGGATTTTGGACTGGCAAAACTGGCAAGCTCAGCATATGTAACTAAAGAAGGAACGACGATTGGTACAATTGCTTATATGTCCCCAGAACAAGCAAATAGTACTAAAGTTGATCACCGAACTGATATTTGGTCGATGGGGGTAATTCTTTATGAAATGTTGGCTGGTCAGCTGCCATTTAAAGGTGATTTTGATCAAGCTATAATATATTCAATTCTGAACGAAGAAACGGAATCCATCGCTGCTATCAGAGATGATGTACCAATTAAACTGGAGCAGGTGTTAAATAAATTGATCACAAAAGATAAAAAGTTAAGATACCAGAATGTATCTGAATTTTTAGATGATCTTAGAACAATAAAACAAAAGGATGAGAAACTGAACAATTCCGAACAAGAAAAAACAATAGCGGTTTTACCCTTTGAAAATATAAGTCCGGATCAAGAGACAGATTATTTTGCAGATGGTCTCGCTGAAGAATTAATTATAAATCTATCGAAAATAAAAGAAGTTAAAGTGGTCGCCCGGGCAAACTCAATGCAATATAAAGGAACTCAAAAGGATATTAATACTATTGGTAAAGAACTCGGTGTACGGTTTATTATGTCCGGAAGTGTTAGGAAGTTCAAGGATGATCTTCGGATATCTGTCCAAATGATTGAAGTCAAAGAAGGTATTCAACTCTGGGGTGAAACTTATAAAGGTACACTAGCGGATATTTTTGATATTCAGGAAAAGGTTTCAAAAGAGATCGTTGATGCACTTATGGTTAAATTATCGCCTGTAGAGGAGGTTGAGTTATCTAAACGTTCAACATTAAATGCAGAGGCATTTGATTGTTATTTAAGAGCAAGGAATTTTCTTTATAACAGGACCAGAAGTAATCTAGATTTTGCAATTCTTCTTTTTCAAAAAGCAGTTGAGTTAGATGCACGATTTGCCGCTGCCTATGCTGGATTAGGTGAAGCATATGGTACCATGTATCGTGATTTCGATCGTGAAGAAAAATGGCTTGATAAGGCTCTTGAAGTAAGCCTAAAAGCACTTATGTATGATGCTTCTTTATCTGAAGCATACGCATCTTTAGCCCTTGCCTATTTTGGAAAGAATGAACTCGATCAGGCACTGACTTCCAGTAAAAAGGCTATTGAACTTGATTCCAATAATGTAAATGCCTACTGGATTCTTTCAAGGATATACCATTCTTCTGACAGAGATAAGGATGCAGTTGAGGCTCTCGAAACCCTCATCAAAATCGATCCTCATTTTTTAGCTGCGTATTCAGATATGCAAATGTATTACGAAAAACTTGGAGACAAGGAAAAATACGGACAGACAATCCAGAACATATTGAAAATATACCCGGAATATTTGTTAAAACATCCAGAAGATGCTTATAGAAGAATGTCTTATGCCGTCACTTTAGCCATAGATGGTGATGCTGAAAATGCCATATCTGAAGGTGAAAAAGCCCTCGATCTCAGTCCAAATGATCCGGTTATGATGTACTATGGAGCCTGTCTTTTCTCCCGTCTGGAAAAAACAACTAAAGCAGTCAAACTATTAACGAATGCGGTAAAAAATGGATATGAAAATTATGAATGGATAAAACGTGATCCTGATTTTGATAATATTCGCAGAGATCCTGGGTATATCAGTTTGATGCAGGGTAAATAAAAATAATATTAAGTATCATTGATTAGTAATAAAAAGGTTATCATTTGTCAGAAAATATGATCGGCAAGATGATATTACATTATAGGGTTAAGGAAAAAATCGGTGAGGGCGGTATGGGTGTTGTCTACCTTGCTGATGACACAAAACTGGAACGCCAGGTGGCCATTAAATTTCTTCCAAATCATATCGCTTCTAATTCTGACGAATGTAAACGTCTTGAAATAGAAGCCAAAGCTGCTGCTGCCTTGAACCATCCCAATATTGCAACAATCCATGCCATCGAAGAAGCAGATAATCAACTCTTTTTGGTGATGGAATACATTGAAGGTAAAGAATTAAAAGATGTTGCA
>JARRPN010000336.1:0-5040 GCA_037382875.1 Calditrichaceae bacterium
GTCTCCTTCCCAGAGTAATCGTTCTACCGGTGCATCAACATCGATTTCTTGATCGGCTGGATTAGGATGAATCACTTTAGGAGGAAGATTATCTACGCGAGTGTGAAATTGCCAAACATTTCCTTCAACGATATCATCCCCATCAACTTCATCGACTTTCCAAAAATAGGTTGTATTTGGTTCAAGTGTGCCCGGATTATATGTCCGTTCTGTTGTATTCGTAACCATTGGAGGTGGATTTTCAGTTCCAAAATAAATGTCATGTGATTGTGCATTTCGCCCTGGTACCCAGGATAAAGTTGGATTTAATTCCACCCTAATCTTATTGTTATCCGGTATTGGAAGAAAAGACATAGGTAGCACTGATGGCATAGACGCTTCCGGATCCCAGGGATCATTAGATGTTGAGAACGTCCATTTTGCTGTTATTTCCTCCGGCATAGGTGATCCTGGTGCAGTTATCATATTATCTTTATGCCAATCATAATTACCAACAGGCCGGATACAATCGTCATAATAATATCTACGTCCCCATATATATGGCCCATCAGCAGATTCAGGAAGTTCAAAATCGGAATCACGCATTTTTTCAGAAAACCTCAAGTTTAATAGATAAAAAGCACCATCCAGATGGTTTCGGCCTAAATCAAAAGAAGTGGCACCATCAAAGGATGAATTCTTAACAATAAATTTTTGATCTATATTTTTTGAACCGTCATGCCACAAAGGTGTAGTTGTACGCGTACAATAAAATTCAATATTATCGGCATAACACCATCCACGTGGACAAAGAAAATCAACCGCTCCCTGCAAATACAATTTATTATGATAATACATTCCTGTATCACCATTCCACAAAGACATCGTATCTCCGCCATTGCTGATAATATTACAATTTATAGTGATTACCCGATTACACTTTCCATCACCGTAGATCGTAAATGCGTGTATTCCAACTTCTGGCTGTGTATTTGCCACAGTTAGATTTGCAAGCGTAATATCTGCAGCATAAATATTAATAACAGCCCGGCCTACATCTACATAAACAGAATCCCAATTATAGGGTTTATAGTATTCAATCCGTGTGCTGTCACGATCTTCGCCGACCAGCGCTATGAAATCAGTATCTATACGAATTTCCTCGTTATAAATCCCATTCTTAATTAATATTATTTTCAATTCAGAATTATCCGATGGAATGGAGTTGATTGCATCCTGAACAGTCGTGAAATCTCCACTTTCATCTTGAGCTACAATGATATCAGCGACTTCAGTTGCAAAACCAATTGATATCCAAAAGATTATTAAAACAAATACTATGATTTTCATATATATCCATTCCCCTAATTTAATATTTTATTTTAAACACATATTACCTATCGTGATCTTAAATACTTAATAGAATTTAATTAGCTACAATAATTGAATATTGAGCCTTAAGTATGGAATATAAAGGAAGATTTAAAATAGTGGTTCTTGAAGTATTAGTATTCATACAAAATTATTTATAGTCAATAATTCCGAATTCTTTTAAAAAATTTAGTGAACTAAACATCATATGAATTAAACTATATTAAAACCATATACAAATTTCATTCTAAATCGTCTTATTTATAATTCGATATTTTTGACTCAAAAAATTATTATGCTGAAGAAACTAATTTTCTATAATCCTTAAATAATATTACTGAATTATTACCTCATTCGACGATACTTCTTTTCCTAATATGATTTGTTCAGAACTTAATGTCATTTCTCCTTGCTCAATAATTATATTTGCAGTCCTCTTTCCATCAACAGTTATAAAGGTATTTGTATCATCGTTTAATGAAATTCTTTGGCATTTCTGGTAAACCCACCATTAGTAATGGTCGTTCAGCACCAATACAAAATATATTTTTTATTTTAATATCTCTAAATTGTGGAGTTTCTTCATTTATTGGTGCTGATGGTCTATCAAGAAATGGTGATTTCCTTTCATCACCATCTTCCGGAATTGGGGCAGAATAATCGTAATATAAATTAAAACGTATAGCTTCTGTTGGAATATCTTTCATATAGATGTTACTAATATAAATATCTTCAACGATTCCTCCACGCCCTCTAGTGCTCTTAAATCGTAAACCCACATCTGTACCTATAAACGTACAGTTATTAACAGCAATATTATGAACGCCTCCAGACATTTCACTGCCCACGGTGAATCCGCCATGTCCATGATATACCGTACAACCATCAATAATAACATTTTCTGTTGGTATATTACGTTTCCTGCCAAATTCATTTTTCCCGGATTTTATACATATGGCATCATCACCCACATCAAAATCAGAATTATAAACGATAATATTACGACTCGATTCAAGATCCAGTCCATCACCATTTTGAGAAAACCAAGGATTACGAACTGTAATATTTCTAATGATTATATTTTCGCACAAAAGTGGATGAATATTCCACGCTGGTGAATTTTGAAATGTCGGACCATCTAATAACACGTTTTTACAATCAACTAAATTTATCATTACGGGTCGAAGGTATTCTCCGGCTGCAGCATATTCTTCAATTTGCGTATCTTTTTTATTTGATAATTTTTCTACTAATTCGGCTCCATGCATTGCTGCCTCTGAAGGCCACCATATATCCGTATCCTCATTCACAACACCTCCGGAATTAACCAACTCTCTCCATTGATAATCAGTCATTTTAAATTTTTTAACAGGTCTCCAGGCTTCACCCGCACCATCAATAATACCGTGACCTGTGATGGCTATATTCTGTAAATCATACCCTGAAATTGGAGAAAGATACCTTACTTGATCTTCGCCTTCCCAATTGCTCTTAATAAGCGGATAATCTTTATAATTTGAACTAAATTGTAAAAAAGCCTGTTCTTTCAAATATAAATTAACATTACTTTGCAGTTTAATTGGACCCGTCAACCAAATTCCTGCCGGGATTATAACTTTTCCACCACCGTTTTGTGAACATTGCCTAATTGCATCATTGATTGCTTGTGTGTTTATAATATTACCGTTGCCAACGGCTCCAAATTCTATAATATTAACTTCATAATCCGGAAAGACAGGTATTTTAATTTCAGGCATATTAAATGGTAGATTATCATAAAATTTTAAGTAATCTGTATCGTTTCCTGCAAATAGATTACTAATTATAATTATTAGAATTGCTATTTTCAGTAATATCACTTTATACATAATCAGATTAACCTTATTTTGTATAAATTATTTTTAAATCATTATTATAGAATTAATTTTATAAAATTTTATACTACTATTGTATTCGATTTACATCTACTTAAACGCAATACTAACGGGTGAATCCAATTTCCTTATAATTTCATTTAAATACTCAATAAACTGGCTTTCAGTTGTAATACCATTAAGCTCTTTTTCCCAAACGGCCGCAAAGAAATAATCCAGCATTCCATTGTTTGGTTTCAATATCATTATATGGCTTAAGTCATCTTCATTTGATTCAATTAGATCGCTTCTTTTATAAAAAATAACCATTCCCAGCATATCATTAGCTAAACTTTGTTTACCATAAGTAGCAAAATATTGCCAACCTTCATTTTTGTCGCTACTTTTATGTATATTTGTAGAATCATGTTTGACAATACCTGTACAAAGATTCTCAGGATCTCCCGAAATTTCTAAAATACAATGAGTCAACCGACTTCCCGCATTTATTGTTAAGGTAGAATTTAAGTCATATTTCTTTCCAGAAATCTTCCATCCATAATAATTCGTTTCGATCATAGACTGTATTGGCCCGTTAACCTTGATTGCACATTCTACTTTATCGGTTTGCGCAACGCGATTTGCTTTTCCATCTGACCACATTCCCCACGAACCAATGCCAAACGAATCCCCTACTTTTAAAATATCCATTCCCCACTTGGACATTTCATGATAAGAATCAAATCCATCTTGACCGAGGTTCTGTAGAACCATTTCGTGCGTTTTTTTACCGAATATATCTGTAGCATTCCGCCAATCGAGATAAAAACGATAACCAACTTTTTCTGATTCCCAACCAGGTCCATCATAACGAATAAACCTTGAATTATCCGTATGCTCAGGAGGAACTTCTAAATATTCTACATTCTGAAATGTGCCACCTTGATAGACATTTTTAACAAATTTGCCACCTATTTTATGGGAAATTTCTGCCTGCGTTCTTTTAGTATACTCACGTGGTTTTGCATCTTCCATGGAATAATGGATGTTAACATTTTTAGATTGACCTGCGGATAAATCGCACATAAAAACAATTTGATCTGCCTGATGATCAGCATCCAAATCATTTATCTGACTTACCAGTTCTTTATGATCATCCATGATAATAAAAGCCATTGGATTAAAATTGGGATATTTCGCAATGATATCTTCAATTTGTAAAACAATAATTTCATCAAAACGATCAGGTCCATTAGCATTATTAACCTGAACACTTAACTTTTCCGGATACTCTTTAAGTAATGGATCAGTATTACATCCATATAGCAAGAATAATCCTAAAATAATTAGAAATTCACGTTTGATTTTAATTATTTACCTTTCATAATTTTTAATGAATTTCATTTAGTAATTCTAAACCAATCAACATCAACATAATTCTGCTTTTCGGAATCATTTGATGCAAGACAATATAAACCAACTTTAGCGCCAATCCATTTACCTTCCCTGGCTTTAAATGCTTTACCGATTTCTATAAAATCATTGCCGCTAAAGCTATATTTAAAATGACATATTGCTTCTTTATCTATTTTTACTTGTAAAAAAATTTGTTTTTGATTTATCAAAACCTTTTCAGTGCTTATTTCCTCTTTATTATCCTCAGCACCAATACAAATTGCATACTCCAAATAATAATTATCATCCTGTTGTAAAATTCTAATGCAGGCATAATCAAGTCCCATAACAATTAAACCAGCTTGGCTTCCTGGTTTTCTTAAGTGCATATCAATTTTTGTTGATACTGTAAAAGTCTCAGCGAGAAATTTTTGTAACAACA
>JARRPN010000337.1:0-6207 GCA_037382875.1 Calditrichaceae bacterium
CTCGGCCAAATCCGGATTTCCAGGAGCTGAGTATTTTATTTTATAAGCTTCATCCGGGAAACCATAATAATCGTAGAACATGTCAGGAGCAGATGAGCCTAGTACAGTTGCAACAGATTCTTCCCAATGGGCGCTGATAACCAGAATGGCTTCAGGTTTATTAAGCTGCGATGGAAGATGACTCATGAATTCCACCATAGCCTTATGACTCACATCTCCGAGCAGAGGTAAGGGGCCTCCGCCATGAGAGAAATAAACAATTTGAGCTTTATTTCGAGAGCTACTTCGATCCATTCTTGTGCTTTCAAACTAAGTGCTATTTATATTAATTCCAGTTATTACATTACATTTAAGTAATTAATTGTACAATGATTGAAAATAATTTTATTATAACTATATTGTACAATAAAAGAATAACAGTCATATTTTATTGTTTTAACATCTTTTTTATTAACACAATTTGACCTAAATGATAATAACTGTGATTTACCAAAGCTGTAAGGTTCCTGTAATAATTTCCATATTTTTCATCAACGAAAACCTCTTCTAATTTATTTTCCGGCATTTGTTTTACTAAGATGGCTAATTTTTCAGCATCGATCCACGTTTTATTATATAGCTTTTCCCAGTCTTCTTGTGATTTAATAGGTGACATATTAAAGCTGTATTTGTCGCTGATTTCAAGTTTACCATTCTCAAAAACATTTAATATACCGGCTATATAATAGTCTATATGGAACGCGAGTACTGCTATGCTGTTCATTGATCCTAATTTTGTTGTAGCCTTTTTCCAGGGCAAATCTGTCAATTCGGTTTTATAACTTGTCGCAACAGACCAATCCCTTTCTAAAAATATGTCCTTCATTTGTTGCGCGATCTTTGTTTTCAACTTCATATTCTTTTTCATCTCTTTCTATTTATCTCACTTATTTGATGAGACATTATATCAAAGGAATATAGTTTATAGATCAGGATGCAGAAATGTTTCTTTGAACAAATCTATAAATTATGTAAGGCACAAGTAATACCCAAAAAGGAATTAATATCCATAGTTGACCAGTAAACAAATTATAGGTCTGAAATAATGTATCCCAAGACTTATTTAAAAGGAATCTGCCCATACCAAATTCAAATAGTTCTGTCATAATAAACCACATAAATCCGATGATCCATGCCAGCTTTGCTGATTTAATTGGCCAAAATCTGGTAAGAAACCACAGATAGATTGCAATTAAAAAAATTAAAATTACGGTGGATATCTGATGAGCTACAAGCTCCCCAACATGTTCTGTGTATATAAAATCACGAACTCCACCATTTAAGATGGCGAGGACCATCATTCCAAACCATGCAAAGAAATATTTATATACCATATATGATCCGCCTTAATAATCCATTTATTATTTATAATAGCAATATTTTAGTAAAGGTGTTGATCAGATACAAATTATACCCTACCATACATTCTGTTTTTTCATCTGGTTGAGTACTAAATTAAATATTCTGCTAAGTATAAAACTTATTTGTTTGAAATTATATATGACTTACTGTGATTATATAGAAATATAATTGAATTGCTCATAACCAACCATTACAGATGCAGTGGAAATTCATTTAGTTGAATTTATAATTTTAATCACAACGTAGACATGCTGTGAGTTTAACTTCAAAGTTCTTACTTTTTGAACTGTAACAGCTTTATGATAATGAATAAATCCAGGGCCGAGGCAGCATAAATCTGCATTCACGTAATAATTACCAGGATCAACTTTAAAATTGCAGAAACCATTTTCATTAGTTTCTTTTACAATACTATCCGGCAACAAGATTATTTGGACATCTGGAACTGCAGTTTCATCGGGATCGTTGTCATTTACATAAACAGATATAGTTCCTGTCTCTGAATTTGTAGATTCGCTGCAGGAAAATATATATAATAATAAAATAATAAATGTTGAAAGAAGAAAGTATGATATAATCATCATAATCCACATTCTTTATTTTTATTAAACTTTTCTATTGGCTAACATTTTCAGCACAAATCTGATCTTTAAGGATTGATGACCAATTTAAATTCTTTTTATTTTCCCCTTTTTCTCACACTCTAAAGGATTTGCTAAAATTTTGGTCTGAAATTTAACCAGGCTTCTTTATAACTACAATAATTGTATTAGATAAAATTATTGTATTATATTAATAAATTATTGATAAACAATAAAAAAATATTGCATTACAATATAATTCAACTTATATTTAGTTAAAATTTAAATCAAAAAGGAGGATATTCAAAATGAAAAAAGAACAACAATTTTTATCCGTTTTTATAAAAATAAGTTTATTTGTTCTATTTTATTCATTACTAATTTTAGTTATCATATCCACTCTGCATAATATTTATCAATTTATTTCACCCAGTGATTATCAGTTTGAATTAATGAAAAATAAGAATACCATTGAACAATCTGGTATTAAAATTACCATTGAAAAATGGCGGGATATACCATATTATTTAAAATCACTTATCCTTTTAAGAATAAACTTTTCCGGGATACTCTATTTATTCTGTGGTTTAATAATAGTCTTTTTATTAAGAAAACTATATAAAACTGATATAATAAAGGAAAATTTAATTGTTTTAAATGCGCTATATATCAATCGAATTGGACTCACACTACTTTTTTACAGCATAATTGATTTTACGGTAAATTTTTTAACAAATATCGGAATTACTTACAATGGTTATACGTCTGTATCAGATAATATTCACGTAGGAACACGTCTTATACCTTCATTTGAATTTGAAATTTTCTTATTCTCCTTTATCATCATTGTAATTTCTGATATTTATTTGAGGATTAATACAATTGAAGATGATTTAAGATTAACAATTTAATGAGATAATTATATCATGAGCATAGATATTCGACTCGATGTTGTAATGGCAAAAAACAGAATTAAATTAAATGAATTAGCTAAAAAAATTGGTATCACAGAAGCTAACCTGTCGATTTTAAAAAATAATAAAGCTAAAGCAATAAGATTTTCAACATTGAATGCATTATGCCGTGAGCTCAATTGTACACCTGGTGATTTAATCGAATTTATATCAGATGAGGAAAATAGTAATTAAATTTTATCTGATTAAATCTATTTTAGTAAAACAATAATTTGCCAGATCAATTAGAATCTCATTTGGTGGATTATGGTTTTCATTATTAGGGCGTCGTATCCAGCTTTCGATTTAATATAAAATTCAGTTGTACAGCGTGTTGCTACATGAAGGACATTTTGTATAATAACGCTATATGCTAGAAGTATCCACCTTTTGGCTGTTTCCACGATGTGAAAAGATGTATGCCAAATTGTTATATGCCTTTGAATGAGCAGGATCATAATATATCGTCTTTTCATAATTTTCAATCGCTAATTTTTCTTTCTTTAGTTTTTGGTATATCAAACCCGAATTGAAATACGCTTCTGCTATTGTTGGATTCATTTTAAGTGCCTTCCGATTGTCGTTAAGAGACTCTCCTAACTGACCTAGCTTAGCCAAAACCGCGCCGCGCATCACAAAGGTGTTGGGGTCATGGGGCACGGCATTTATAACAAATTGATATTGATCCACTGCTTTTCGATATTTATGGACATCGTCATCCGATAGATAACCGGCATATTTATAATGTAACATCCAGTCGGATGGTCTTTTCCGAAGTGCATATTCATAAGTATGAATGGTAGAGTTGGAGTCCAGAGCCTGAATAATTTGTTGCAGGCTATCCAATTCATCTTCTAAATACCTGATAGTTTCCATATGAAAAAGCTGGTTTGTAAAAGGCGGTTGCTTGATAAAGCCATTAAGAACCATATTTAAAATTCGATGCTGTTCATAAGTGTTATATGCTAAGTAGTCGGCACAAAAAGAATCGCTAATCTGGATGAATTCATTTATTTTTTTATCTTTAAAAATACGGGATAAAATAGGTTCTATCTGTTCAAAAATGGTTTCGGCAATCAGATAATTTCCTTCAAAGTTTAAATGAACATGCTCAAGAAAATGCTCATTTCCGGCTATGCCATTAGGACTTTTCTCCTTGAACCGGGCTAGAGCGTTTGCGAAAAATGTAGTACCTTTGATGGCTGTCGCTCTTGTTTGGATAATTTCATTAATTCTTTTATCTGCCCGAAAACGGTTAGCATCATATTCCCGTGCGTATATATAGCTTTTACTCGCCTCAGTGAAGTTACCTATTCGTGAATAACATTGTCCCAATCTGAATTGAAGATTGGCATATTCACTATCTATAGAAGTAGCGGAAAGATATTTTTCTATGGCTTTGCGATAATCACCGGCCTTCTCATAGGCTATTCCAGATGAATATATTTTATCCCATCTTTGTTGATCTGATAATTTTATATCTTTACGATGAACGGAGTTAAAGGGAGGAGAATCTTTTAAATTACTAGCAACGTTACTGTAAATGATTTTTATATCATTTTCCTGGCTGATCTTATTCAGTTCTCCCAGATTGTCATCAAAATTATTATATACTATTTCAAGCCTGGGATCTTTTAGACGTACTTGATTCTCAAGAAACATTTCCATCCCTTTCCAACTATTGTTTTGTGAATTTAGAATGTTAAGTTTTTCAAGAACCAGGGCTAATAATTGATATAATTTAGTAGCTTTAAGTTTTATCTCTAAACGAAGTAGCGAAATATTTGATATAATTGGAGTGAGAACGGTTCCGGGTCCATAGGGTCCAATAACTTCGTTATTTCCCATGTATACAACAAACAAATCAGGATTATAATTTATACAATCTTTTGCGATTTCCAGTACGACGTGTGAGTTTATTGCCGGCATGGCAAGGGAAAGAACCTCAAAATTAGAATCAGGATATCGAACCTGCAGCATGACATCAAGGATTCTCGCAAACGAGAAGGCAGCATCAGGGGTACCTTGGGCAGCTGATCCACCTAAAACAAATATTCGGAATACATCATCAGGTTTGTTTGCCTCGAATCGAAGTGGTATAAATTCGCGTGCTAACCGCTTTGGGAAAAATCGATAAGCAAAAGTTGAATTCTCATGGATATAGTTACTGCCATCTATGTTGGACTCAATTAGAGCCGTTGAGGGATAACCGAAATGAAATATTCGTAATGTAAGCTCAAGCTTATTCAATAACTGATTTTATCCGACAAACTGTTACAGCACTAAGACTAAATTCATAAGAAAGATGATATAAAATAATAAGATTATAAAAACTTAGCAAAATGAAACATTTAAAATTCTTTTAGCCAATTCCATTCTCAATTTCTTTGGCGTAGTATTTTAGTTCCATTTTCTTAGTACTCATTTTATATCTATATAATTAATTATTGTTTGAATTTATTTCAATTTTATAAAAGCATAAATGAGGTCTAACCGTAGACAATACAAATATGATATATATTGGTAAAATCTATTTCGATGGTATGCTTTTAGATTTGAACACAAATTTCAGTATGAATAACTTTGAAAAGATTGAATTTCTAAATTGTATATTTTTCCAGCTAACAGCATTTTGAAGAATAAGCTGCAAATGATCTAATTCTTGTTCCATCATATCATCAATAACTTGAAAGATGATGGTTACATGTCTGCCTTATAAAGATTTCAAATGTCTTATCAAATAAATCAAAATTACCAAATTTTGGTAAAACCATAGCTTTCATAATTATAACCCCTTTTAAATAATGTATTTAAGAGTGCCCGATATAATTATAAATACCGTATTTATTTCACTTATTTTATATATAATATAAATCACATAACATAAATCATCCTCCATGTGCAAAGTCAGGATAATCGGTCATACCACCGTCAATAAATACTGTGCGGCCCGCTATATATGACGCAGCATCGGATACTAATACCATGGCTATTCGAGCTATATCATCCGGATCGCCAATACGGTTAAGTGGTATTTTAGAAACCAGATCATTTAATTTTTCTGAATCATTCCATACTTCCTTGTTTATCTGGGTTTTTATTGCACCTGGGCCAATTGCCAGCACACGCACACCATAAGGCGCTGCTTCCTGGGCAAGTGTTTTTGTCATAAAATAGAAGGAGTTAAAACTTAAAATGAAATGATTTTCATACTTATATGGAATATTTATATAAATACAACTGTTCAACAATTTTCAAAAGAAATATAAAGG
>JARRPN010000338.1:0-3333 GCA_037382875.1 Calditrichaceae bacterium
AATTATAGCTATATCCGAATGCTATGATGCTCTCAGAACCGATCGTCCTTACCGTAAGGCTCTTTCGAATCAGGAAGCTCTTGAGATTATGAATAAAGAGACAGCGCAAGGTAAATGGGATCCTAAATTAATTGGGGAATTTCAGGAGTTATTGATGGATCCAGATATACAGGAAAAATTGAATCGAAATATTTCCGAAATTAATAATTTAAACTAGAATATTATATATTTCTTGCAAATTTCCTCTCTTTCATTATTTTTATATTTTGAAATATATTTTGTCATAATTATATTATACATGTTACTGTTAATATAAATGTGAATCAGGAGATTAATATCGTGGATAGTACATTTAAAATTATAGAAATAGTTGGTACATCAGAAGAGAGTTATGAAAAAGCAATAAATAACGGGATAGCAAAGGCTTCAGAAACAATTAAAGCAATAAGCTGGTTTGAAGTGATTCAGCATCGAGGTGCTGTTAAAGATGACAAAGTAACTGAATTTCAAGTTGTTATGAAGGTTGGATTTAAGCTCGTCGATTAATAAGCGTAAATATCACTCAAATCAAGTCTGAAATATTTGTTATATAGCTGTATTCATATTAGATAGATGCAGAACTGTTTATCAAGGGGTAGATTTAATTTGAGTAATCTACCCTTTTTTTATGGATGTAATTAGTTTGAATATTTTCAAGCTAAAATAAATGGAGAAATTAGCATGCTAGAAAATATAATGTTTAGCCAGGTAGTACAATATATAATTTTTTTAATGATAGGCATTGTTGGTGGATTGGTATTATATCATTTGCGGTTAGTAAAAAATAAATCATATGCAAAACAAATAATTGAAAATGCTGAGCATGAGGTAGAAAAGATCAAGAAAGATCAACTTTATAAATTCAAAACGGAGATGCACCAACAGCGTTCACAGTTCCAGAATGAACTAAAACGTAAAGAAGAAGAACGAAACCG
Organism: Calditrichaceae bacterium; assembly: GCA_037382875.1. Taxonomy (GTDB): domain Bacteria; phylum Calditrichota; class Calditrichia; order Calditrichales; family Calditrichaceae; genus JAFGKZ01. The sequence continues at coordinate 975 of JARRPN010000338.1, forward strand.
ACTCGATAATCAAATACGCAATAAAGAAAAGGAATTACGTAAAGAAGAAAATAATTTGCGTATCAAACAGAATCGAGTTGAAAATAAAGAAAAAAAGATAAACGAACTAGAAGAAATTTTATACGAAAAACACAAAAAAGCTGAAGCAGCGATTGAAGAACAGAATAAAAGGTTGGAGCGAATTTCTTCATTAAAAATTGAAGATGCAAAGAATCAATTGTTAAAGAATCTGGAAAGTAAAGTCAAGCTTGAAGCTGTGCAGATGGCTAATGATATAAAAGAAGAAGCTAAAGAAAAGGCCCAAAGGGAAGCAAAAGAACTTATTGCTGGTGCTATTGAAAATTTAGCTTATGATTTTACAATGGAGTCAACTTTATCAACAGTTGAATTGCCTAATGAACGTTTTAAAGGAATGATCATTGGACGCGAAGGCAGGAATATAAAAGCATTTGAAGAAGCGACTGGTGTGAAAGTAATTGTGGATGATACGCCAGAGCTCGTTGTTTTATCAGGATTTGATCCGGTTGCCCGTGAAGTAGCCAGAATAGCCATGGAGAGTTTAATAAAGTCAAAAAATATAAACGTAAATTCTATTCAACAAGCAGTACAGAAAGCGAAGAAGGAAGTTGATAAAGCCATACAAAAAGCCGCTGATGAGACATTGCGTGAATTACGAATCTATGATGTGCATCCTCTGATGAAAGAAAACTTGGGACGGTTAAAGTATCGTTATAGCTATGGTCAGAATATGCTGATGCATACCAAAGAAGTGGCCTTTCTTGCTGGTAAAATGGCAGCAGAACTTGGGTTTAATGTTAAACTCGCCAGACGAGCCGGACTATTTCATGATATTGGAAAATCAGTAAGCAATAATTCTGAAGGCAGTCATGTGACTTTGGGAGTTGAGCTGGCGAAAAAATGTCATGAGCATGAAGTAGTTATCAATTCTATTTTAGCCCACCATGAAGAAGCTGAACCCATTTCACCAATTTCTGTGTTAGTGACAGCCGCTGACCGTATTAGTGGTAGTCGGCCTGGCGCAAGACGTGATACACTGGAAGCTTATACGAAGCGTATTACTAAACTTGAAGAAATTGCTAACTCATTTGATGGTGTTTCAAAAACCTATGCCATCTCTGCAGGAAGGGAAATACGAGTTATAGTTGAACCTGATCGTATTCAGGATGACCAAGCACAGGTGTTGTCATCAGATATTGCCAATAAAATTAGGGAATCCATGGAATTTCCTGGTCAGATTAAAGTGTGCGTGATAAGGCAAACCATTGCATCCAAGTATACGGACGATTATGAGGAAACGATGAATCTGGATGATAAATGATAGTTGAAAAATTTTTAAACTTTTAAGCCGGTATAGGAATAACCTTACCGGCTTTTTTGTTTTATATATTCAATTAATATAATCATTATTGAAATTTTTTACAGGAGATCAAGTGATTACGCTTACACAGAATGCAGTAGATAAAATAAAATCAATTTATGATGAAGAAAATAAAAAAGAAGCTGAACTTAGAATTGGAATCAAGGGTGGAGGTTGTTCCGGATTTAGTTATGTAATGGATTTCGATGAAAAATCATCTGATGTAGATCAACATTTTGAAGTGAATGGAGTTAAGATTGTGGTTGATTCAAAGAGTCTGATATATCTAGCTGGAACTGAAGTTGATTATACAGATGGATTTGGAGGATCGGGTTTTGTGTTTAATAATCCCAATGCAACGCGTTCTTGCGGTTGCGGTAGTTCTTTTGCAGTCTAACAGTGAAGTCGGGGGACTGCTTCAAAGCTTCAAATAGCAATTATTTGAAGCTTTTTTAATATATAACCGTCAGGATGATTTCGTTTCCATATATGTTTTATTTTTGTATATTCCGGTACATTAGTTAGAAATATAGAAAGTTAGTCAATGTATAAAGTTAGAATAATTGGTGATTCAATTCTCAGAAAAAAGACAACGGATATAGATAAATTTGATAATAATCTACAATTAATTATCAATGAAATGATTGATACAATGCATAAAGAAGACGGTATTGGACTGGCGGCTCCACAAGTAGGATTGGATAAAAGTCTGCTGGTAATTGATATATCAAGCATTGATGATTCTGAAGAACCGACAGCATTTATAAATCCGGAAATTATTAATTCTTCAGGTGAAGCTGTTTATGAAGAGGGATGTTTGTCAATTCCCGGTGTTAGAGAAGAAGTTTTACGCCCTGAGGAAATAATTCTGAAATATCAGGATGCAGATGGTAATAACCATAAAGAAACATTTAGTGGCTGGAAGTCACGTGTGCTTCAGCATGAAATCGATCATCTTAATGGAGTGCTTTTTGTTGATCG
>JARRPN010000339.1:0-3835 GCA_037382875.1 Calditrichaceae bacterium
CCTGGGTATGGAACACCAAACCTTAAATTCGTATGGCAATAAATATAATTATGACACGGTTGACAGTCTGGAAGTGGACTGGCTGAATCCGTAATAAATTCCTTCAACATCTTAAAGAATGTATCATCACCAAGCATAAATCGTAATGAATGCATCAGACAGGCACCTTTCATATAGATATCGCCAGAATATCCTTCATAACTTGTAGCATTACGTTTGGGAATGATTGGTTTGCGGTTTTGTACCAATGATCGAATCGAATCGACATGCGCATGGTAGGCTTCTTCGCCGAGTTTCTCCCTCATATATAATGCTTCCCCATAAGTACAGATACCCTCCTGAAGCCACATATCTGCCCAGTCCTTTGCCGTGAGTTTATTGCCCCACCATTCGTGTCCCATTTTATGCAGCATCAGCCAGTCCACTTCCAGACTGTCAACCGTGTCATAATTATATTTATTGCCATATGAATTCAAGGTTTGGTGTTCCATACCCAGGTAATCGGTTTCTACTATCGAAAATTTTTCTTTAATAAACGGATACTCCCCATATATTTTTCGATAGGTATATAGCATATCCATTGCCATAGCTAAATGCCGTTCAGCGCCTATTCGTGATTGTGGTAGAACATAAAAATAGACCGGCATAACTGTTCCATCATCTGCAATATAAGTTGAATCCAATACATCATACATGCCAATATTAAAATTTATATCATAATTATTGATCGGATAATGGGTAATCCAGTGAAAAGTGCGGAATCCAGGTTTTGGTTTTGTGATATTTCTTAGGACACCGCTTGCTGCACAATAATAAGGTTCAGGAATGGTAATATTGATAGCCACACTATCCGGTTCATCTGATGGATGATCTTTACAAGGCATCCAGATTTTTGCACCATCAGTTTGGCATGATAATCCTATCCAATCTGCTCCGCTGGAATCTTTAGACCAGTTTACACCGCCAATCCAGGGCGGTAGCAGAGCTTCTACCGGTTGACCCTCATACTCAATATTTAAATCAATTAAGTCATTTAGATCAGGGATTTTATTTAAACGGATCATAAGTTTATCATCATCGTGTTCAAATTCCAAAGAATTATTCTTTATATCAGTTATGCTACTTACATCAAAATTATCAATTAAATCCAGTTCGATTGTCTCAATACTATCATCCAGTGCTCTCATTTTTACATCAACATTTCCGCCAATAGCCTGATCTTCTGCAAATATTTCGAGATTAATTCCGTAATAAATTACATCATATTTAGCTTGATTCTCAGAAAGCGGACCTCCTGAGGAATATAATCCATATCGATCATGACTTATTAATATATAGGCAATTACGCTGATTAATAATATGATTAAAGAACCTACAATAATACCAAACCATTTTAAAAATTTCTTCATTATTATGGATCTCCAAAATGAATTATAAATAAAAGATATCCTACCTATTGCGATTGACTTAAAGTTAATAAAATAAACTCAGATTATAAAAATAATTTAAGGATTAGAACAGTAGATTGACTATCATTTAAACTATTATTGCCTGACACACATAATTTACCTAAGTTTGCCACAAATTTTGATGTTAGATGAATAGAATCGGAAAGAATTTATGAAATTACTGATTGGTATTACTTCATCCATTGCAGCATATCGAATACCCAACCTGGTATCGATGTTAAAAAAAGAAAATTTTGAGATTAAATCAATTGTCACCGAAAATGCCAAGGCATTTGTAGCGCCGCAGGCGCTAGCAGTGATGAGTCAAAATCCATGTTTTAGTGATGCTGATGAGTGGACCAATGAGCAGAATGTGCTTCATATTGAACTTGCTAAGTGGTGTGATGCATATTTGCTGGCTCCTCTTTCTGCCAATACTCTGGCAAAAATTGCCAACGGATTCTGTGATAACTTAGTCACCTCAACCGTCAGAGCCTTAGGCAAAAAACCATTAATTATCGCACCGGCTATGAATACAGCGATGTGGGAAAATCCAATCACTCAAATGCATATAAAACAATGTGAACATATTTATAATCTTCAAATAATCGAACCTATATCAAAACGGTTAGCCGATGGCGATATGGGGATTGGTGGTCTGGCAGAGGACGACACAATTATTTCCGAAATAAGAAATTTAAATAGCTAATTAATCGTTCAGATCAACAGAGATTAGAATAGTATAATATCAGAAAATTGGAATAATGATTACAATATTCATCTAAACTTCATGTATTATCCTGATTTTTTAAAGTAAATAATTTAATATTTAAGAATAATGATAATTTGACATTTTATGAAAGGTAAATCAAAATGCGACCGGTTTGTTTGATAGTACGAGATGGATGGGGTTATAACGAAAATCCAAAAGGGAATGCCGTATTAGCGGCTGATACACCAAATATTGATTCATATAAAAAGAATTATCCATGGATGTTGATAAAATCATCAGGTGAAGCTGTTGGTTTGCCGGAAGGATTCCAGGGATCCAGCGAAGTAGGTCACTTAAATATGGGTGCCGGACGCGTCGTTGTGCAGGAACTAAAACGTATTGATGAAGGTTTTAAAGACGGTTCAATTTTTAAATCTGAAAAATGGAAGAACCTGATTGGCGACTGGAAAAAAATAAATCTAATTTACATTTAATGGGACTATTACAGGATGAAGGCGTTCATGCACACCAGGATCATTTGTTTAAAATAATGCAAGAAGCAAGAAAGGAAAATCCTGATGGTCAGATTATCATTCATCCGTTTTTAGACGGTCGGGATACACCGCCCAGAAGTTCACTGGAGTATCTAGCACAACTGGATCAGGTGATGCAGGAAGTTGGCGGATGCAAAATTGGAACGGTAATGGGACGCTATTATGCCATGGATCGATCACGGGTATGGAGATTGACCGATATCGCTTATAATTGTATTGTCAGTGCTGATGGCCGCAAGATTGATTCTGCTGAGAAGGCTGTTAAAGAATCCTATGAAAAAGATAAAACACCTGATAATGTAGAAATGTTTGATGAATATATCTTACCATATTGCATAGGCGGTTATGATGGTGTAAAAGATGGCGATTGTGTCTTTCATACGAACTACCGTCAGGACCGGGCAATTCAATTATCAATGGCTTTTGTTGATCCGAATTATGCGGGTAATTTAAAAGCAAAACCAAAAGTAACATATTTAGGATTCACGCAGTATTACGATGAATTCACTGAATATTTAATGGGTTCGATGAGCAGTGGAGGTGGTATGGACCATTTGCTGGGTGAAGTGATTTCCGATGCAGGTTTAAAGCAATTACGCCTCTCAGAAACACAAAATCAACTACTCCTTATAAAAATGAGGATCAGGTTGAAATTAAAAGTGATATTGATGCTTCGGCATTTGCCAGCCACCCGGCAATGGAAGCTTATGCCATTACTGATGAATTATTAAAGCGAGTTGAGGATAATCCTTATAATTTTATTTTGATGAACTATCCCAACGGAGATATGGTTGGCCATACCGGTGATTTTAACGCTGCAAAAAAAGCCATCGAAACCGTGGATACCTGTTTGGGCAAAGTAGTTAAACGACTGCTAGAGCTGGATGCGCATATCCTAATAACGGCAGATCATGGTAACTCAGAACAAATGGTTGATTATAATACCGGTATGACAAAAACCAGTCATACTACATTTCCTGTTGAACTGATTTATATCGCAAAAGATGCTGATACTAAAAAATTAAAAAATGATGGCAAATTGTCTGATTTAGCACCGACTATTTTAACCCTCATGGATCTGGATATACCGAAAGAAATGACTGCAGATGTATTGTTTAAGT
>JARRPN010000340.1:0-5498 GCA_037382875.1 Calditrichaceae bacterium
GTCAGGCGTAGTTAGTGTTATTACAAAAGAAGGAACTCCAAAATATGCCGGGAAATTAAATGTTTATGCCGGCGACTATCTAAGCAGTAGCGATGACCTTTATTCTGTACTAGAAAGTACAGAGCCCGGCCCATATGATGAAGCGCGGGGGGTCGTAACAGAAGTTGAGCATCTCAGAGATCCTTTAGATGACCTAAACCTGACATTTAATACGGATTTTACACTCAGCGGACCGGTTCCGCTTTTAGGTGATAAATTAACCTTCTTTACCAATGGACGTTATGTATCCAGTGACGGTTATCTGTATGGCATTCGCATGTTTAAACCCCAGGGATATTTAGACGCTGATGGAAACCTTAATGTTTTAGGCGGCGATTCGTCATTAGTAGCGATGAACGCCCGTAAAACATATTCAAGTCTTGCTAAACTGACATATAAATTGACACCCAGCATTAAATTGAATTACCAGTTTTTATGGAATAAATCTCATAGACCGCTCAGCGGCTATAATCGTTCTTACATGTTTGTACCGGACGGGCTTGCACAAGATTTTTCAGAAGGTTTTACTCACATACTTACATTATCTCATTCGCTTTCAAATAAAACATTTTATGAATTTCGCTTCGCAGGGATGAATAACGAATCAAAATCATATCTTTACAAAGATCCAACTAAAACACCAGGTTATTTGGTTGAAGTCCCCGGGGATTCGACAGGCGTGGGCGCCATGCTGTTTGATTTTACTACGGACGAAGGTCAGATATTGCTTGATTCATTGGAACAAAATGATATCAGACATAATTTTGTGATTGATCCTGACAATACTGAGGGGTATGTAGATCCTACTTTACATGGTATGACATCGGATGGATGGGATTTCTCTAAGGTTGGGACTGTTAATTCTCATAGCTACCGGGATTATGGATTCCTAACCGCGAAATTTGATCTGACAAGTCAAATTACTCAATCTCATCAGGTTAAGTTGGGTTTTGAAGGTAAACGGCACGATTTAAAGCGGGACTCATACTCGCTGATCAAAGATTCACTTAGATCAGATAATTACTGGGCCCCCGCTGTTCCTGATGTGAACTCGCGTAACCGTGAAAAATATTCCTATAATCCGGTGGAAATGTCTGCTTATTTGCAGGACAAGATAGAATTGGATAAAATGATTATAAATATCGGTGTCCGCATGGACTATTTTGATTCGGATGCAAAAACATATACGGACATCCACGATCCGGATATCTATCGTCCCACTAGAAATAAGAATATATATAAAGATTGGGACCAGGAATATTTTTCTTCGCTGCTAACACAAACGGAAGAAGATGCCTATATAGCAAGCCTTGAAGAGTATACCCCGGAAGAACGCAAGGCTTTTATGCTTAAAGATGTAGCAACTAAAATGAATATTAGTCCGAGGCTTGGTATTTCTTTTCCGATTACCAGCGAAGGCATTATCCACTTTTCTTATGGCCATTTTCTCGGTATGCCAGCTTTCTCATATCTGTACAATAGTTCGGATTATAAGTTAGCTTCCTCCGGATATACTTTATTTGGAAATCCCGATTTGAAACCCGAAAAAACCGTCCATTATGAAATCGGTTTGCAGCAACAGTTAGGCAACGATATTGGTTTGGATGTCACCGTGTTTTATAAAGACACACGCGATTGGGTGGGTTCCAGTACACTTTATAGTACTTATCAATCCGGGATTCAATATTCAAAATATGTTAATAAAGACTACTCAAATGTGTATGGTATGACCCTTGATCTGGAAAAACGCTTCAGCCACATGTTTGCCGCACGTGTTTATTATGCATATCAGTTAGCGGAAGGTACTTATTCCAACCCGGACGATGCGTTTGATAAAGTATACAATGCCTCAGATCCTGAAGAGCCGCGTCTGGCTTTGGTGCCAATGAATTGGGACCAGCGTCATACATTAAATGCTTATACAACCATGACAACACGTGGCTGGACAATTACACTAACAGGTAGATATCAGTCTGGTCAACCTTATACGCCGTCAGTTGTCTATGCGGAGCAAACAGGAAGTTCAACATATTCAGGCTGGACAGAGAACAGCCAACGCATACCTTCATCCAGCAGTGTGGATTTGCGAATACTCAAATCCTTCCCAATAGATAATTGGTATATAAATGTGTATGCTGTTGTTTACAATCTGTTTGATCAACGCGGTATAAGAAACGTATTTTCAACGTCAGGCCAGCCGGATTTTGATGCAAATATTTATAATGATTATTCGACTTATAGCGCGGAACGACTTGGCAGTTATAACCTGCAGTTCAGACGTCCTGATTATTACCAGGCACCGCGTCAAATTCAGTTGGGACTTTCGATTTCTTTTTAATTATACAGTTTGATGCAGCCACTGCTATTTTAAAACATAAAATAAGGAGTTGCAATGAGTAATAAATGGCAAAATGTTAAATTTTTAATCTGTATGACGTTTATGTTTGGCGCTATTTTCTCCTACGCTCAGGTTGATCTACTGCATGGCGACCAAGACTACAGCACGTACGGAGTGCATTCCGGTAACAAAATACGTACCTCGTTTTGGAATGACGGACAGATTGGTTACCGAAATCCTAAAACTGCAGAACAAGTACAGGGTGAATGGCCCATAAATAGCGGACATGACTATATTGCGAAAATATCCTCGTATTTTGGTTCCGAGGTCCGCACTGAAGATGGCATAAAGAGGCATATCGTTTCAGAAGCAAATGGTTCGCGAGCCGGCCAAAATACAGAACATAGTTCCGGCGACGCCAGTGATGAAGGGGACTATTGGTCTATGACCCCACTGCCGGGTTTTTATGAAGATGATCTGGAAAAAATATATGCGGAACTTGATGTAACAGGTCAATCCAAACCAGACCAGGCATGGGTTGCAATGAGTCATAAAGACTGGTCGTGGCCTGAAACATGGCCTGATAAAATGGATGATCCGAATGATCCCGGTTGGCATGGATACTGGAACGGCTATTTTGGAAAAGACTTTGAGAAAGCCGCTGATCAGGAAAGTTATTACGTGATGGACGACTATAATAATATTGAATTCGATTTTTATCCCGATTCAATGGACCATAATCGCCGCGGTTTAGGATTGCGGGTAACCGTCCGCGGTATGCAGTGGAGCCAGGCGGTTGTCGAAGACGCGCTTTTCTGGTTATTTAATGCGGAAAATATCGGTACGCATTTACATGATAAAATGGGTTTTGGAGTCAACTGCGGACCTAATATTGGAAATAATGGTGATACCGGTGATGACAATGGTTCATACGATCTGGAAAATGATCTGTGATTTTACTTCAAGAACGGTTAATGCCGGAGATGATATCATTGCTATTAATTATAATACATTTGAACGCACACAAAGCACCATGTCTGCGGAGGGATTTACTATAACCTATCTCAAGAGGGACACCACGATTTTTCCAGGTGAATTAATAGAAATTCCTCAAAATTTAATTGATGATAATCTGAATGGCATTATTGATGAAAATAACGGTCGGTTGGTAGGATCAGATGAAAATGCTTACTTTGTCTACTTGAATGTAGGTTTAAAATATATTGATTATTTTACCGGCAATGGTTCAGGTAATCCGATGATTGACGAAAGACGGGACGACGGTATAGATAATAACAACGACTGGAATCCGTTAACAGACGATGTAGGACTTGACGGCTTAGCTGACACAGGTGATGAGGGTGAAGGCGATGGGGTTCCTACTTCCGGTTTCGGTACAGACAGACCCGGCGAGCCCAATATCGATAAAACGGATATCGACGAATCGGACCAGATTGGACTCACATCCTTTATTCTTTTTGACGTTCATACCCCCTACCAATTATATAATGATGAAAGATTATGGAGCGCTCTGGAACCCGGATATCTAGATCAAACATTCGGATATGGTAATACGGATATTATGATGGGTTCCGCCTATTTTCCACTCGCGCCCGATGAAATAAAACAGCTTTCACTTGTTTTGCTTTTTGGATCTTACTCAGCGGGGCAGCCCACGGCTGACCTCGTACGTAATAAAATAGGCGCGCAGGCCGCTTACAGGGCTAACTACCAATTTGCGAAAGCACCACCAAAGCCGACAGTTTCTTACACAGCGGAAGACGGAAAAATTACATTATACTGGGATGATATTGCTGAAAGCGCCAATGATCCGTTAACGGGAAAGGATTTTGAAGGTTACAGAATTTACCGTTCAACAGATCCGGGGTGGAAGGATATGGAAGTCATTACAGACGCGTATGGCGTTGAACTGACACGTTTGCCAATGGTCCAGTTTGATCTGGTTAATGGTATCAGTGGTCTCTCACAAACTGCGTACGGAGGTGTTCAATTCAATCTTGGCGATGAAACAGGTATTGTTCACAAATGGGTTGATTCAACAGTAGTAAACGGGCGGGATTATTGGTACGCTGTAACTTCTTATGACCATGGAGCAGATTCAATCGGTATTTACCCCACTGAGTGTTCCAAGTATCTGGCCATCAAAACCGATGGAAGTATTGAAAGAGATGAGAATGTAGTGCTTGTTCGTGCAGAAGCTCCGTCAGCGGGATTTACAAATGCCTCTGTCGATGTTGTCTGGCAAGAAGGTAGCACAAGTAATGCTAGTGTTGTTTTACCTATCGAAAACAGCACATCGGTACAAGATGGCATATACCAAATCGTGTTTGAAGATACGTTAGTGCGTGATCGTTTGTGGGATATCCCATACACGAAAAATTTCAGTGTAATCGATGTAACAAATGGCGGACACACTGTACTTATTGACAAATCTACTGATTTTGGAGAGCTTGTAGCTGTTCCTGAGATACCCGGAATAAAAATAATGCTTGAAAATAAAGCAAGTATGAATTTTAATGCCGATTCGTCATCCTGGAATAACACAGGTATCTATAATATAAGTGTTAGACCTGCATATATTTCAACTAATTTAAAAGGTACATTCCTACCGGCTGATTACAGAATTGAATTTGGTTCACCTGGAATGGCGACTTCTACGGCGTTGGGAGATTTCGAATCGAGCTCAGTAAACTTTAAAGTTATCAATACTACTCATGATGAAGAAATTGAGTTTGCATTTCAGAAAAGAGATGGAGAGGACCCTGTGTTTTCAGCATTTACCTCAGGCAGCGGCACCTCCAGCGATCGAATCTACTTCCTGGAAAAAAATGAAAACGATTCCCTGATTGTCACTATACAGTTTGAGTTATCTCGATCCGGGTCAGATTCCACAACACGACTACCAGCTGAAGGCGACATAGCGACTATAAAACTGGATAAACCATTTCTGTCAAACGATGTAGCTGAATTTACCACTAAATCAGCACATATTGATAATGATAAAGCTGAGACGGATTTGGACAATATTAAAGTTGTTCCCAATCCATATATCGTTAGTAATTCGTGGGAACCAATGAATCCCTATTCTTCAGGCAGGGGA
>JARRPN010000341.1:0-2433 GCA_037382875.1 Calditrichaceae bacterium
GAGCATTTCATGCAAAAATTACGTGCCGTAATGAATGAGGTTTTTATAAATATCGTTGAACATTCTAAAACCGCTGAAGAAAATGAACTCGTACGTCTCCAGTATGAGTTGGGTCTCAATTATTTTACCATATCGATCTATGATCACGGTCCGGGATTTGAGGCTGATGGATATATGCCTCCATATCCCAAAAAAATGGTGGGTACTAAACATAAATTACGTGATGTCCTTGATGGGTCCGTTTCATTTACAATATCCGATCCGTTTTCTGTGAATTTTGAATTTGAAGAAAAAGACGATGTAAATCTGGATGATCTTGGAAGTCTGGATACAATTGAGGAAAATGGTATGGGTATATCCATTGTAACAAAATTAATGGATTCCGTAACCTACACCTATATTGGCAAAGGTAAATACGACTGGCGGTTGATTAAAGAGATTAGTTAAAGTCGATAATTTAGCTCTGTATTGACTATCGGGTTGCCTCGTAAGATTTAATTATAAATATTATTTGCCTATCTAATACTTCACCTGTATATTTTTATACTGGAATGTAATCTTTAAAATTGCAGTATATAGTATTGTGTCATATAAATTATCAAAAAATGGGGAGGCGTTATGTCTGCTGACTATGCTTCAGCACCACTCACAACTCTATCCGAAGATGAACAATTTTTTTATGATACCATAAAGGACTTTGCCAGAGAAAAAATTGGTCCGCTGGTTAAGCAAATGGACGAACAGGGTGAAATTGATCCATCGGTTATTCCACAGTTTTTTGAAATGGGTTTAATGGGTATCGATGTAGAGGAAAAATACGGTGGGGCAGAAACATCGTTTTTTATGGCAACTCTGGCTATCGAAGCCTTAAGCACTGTGGATCCTTCCGCGGCAACAATTGTCGACGTTCAAAACACACTCGTGAACAATGCCATTTCAAACTGGGGCAACGATGCAATCAAGGATAAGTATTTACCACAGTTAACTGAGAAGAAATTAGGATCCTATGCTTTATCGGAAGCTGGTTCGGGCAGCGATGCGTTTGCATTAAAGACAAGAGCAGTAGATAAAGGGGATTATTGGGAACTTAATGGCCAAAAATTATGGATCACAAATGCAGCTGAAGCAGAAATATATATCGTATTTGGCAACATTAATCCGGATTTAGGTTATAAAGGGATTACGGCATTTATTATTGAGCGTGAATTCGAAGGCTTTTCAGTTGGTAAAAAAGAAAATAAACTGGGGATCCGAGCTTCATCCACCTGTGAGCTGATTCTGGATAATTGCAAAGTACCAAAAAACAATGTGCTTGGTGAACCAGGCAAAGGATATAAGGTTGCGATTGAAACATTAAATGAAGGGCGAATTGGTATTGGTGCTCAAATGGTTGGACTGGCTACTGGTGCTTTGAATGAAACTTTAAAATATGCCAATGAGCGTATACAGTTTGGAAAAACAATTTCTAAATTTCAGGGTGTCCAATTTCCATTGGCTCAGGCTACTACGGAATTAGAAGCAGCTAGATTACTGGTTTATAATGCTGCGCGTATGAAAGATGCCGGACAAAATTTTGTCAAAGAAGCGGCCATGGCAAAATTGTTGTCTTCTCAAGTGACTCAAAAAATCACATCAAATATGATAGATATTTTTGGCGGCTATGGATTTACTAAAGAATATCCAATCGAAAAGTATTTTAGAGATTCCAAAATAGGCACAATTTACGAAGGTACTTCCAATATGCAGTTACAAACCATAGCAAAACTGATCCTCGAGCAGTGAGAGTTTTTTTGTACAGTTTATATTACTGAGTCCCTGTAACTTTGGAAGGCAGATAATATATGATCAGAATCTAGATTAAATTTACGGGTATCAGGATTGATGTGCAGGGGATACATAAACTCCTGGAATTCACCGTAATCATCATTCCATGAAATGGCAATACACAAACTTGGCCACCCAGCATTCAGCATTTGCTTATTTCGATTCCTTGATTTACATAACTTTAGATCATAGTTAAATATATATGAAAATCTTTGCTGAAATTGCGGTTCCAATTCCATTTTTACCATAATATCCATTTGATTCTGACAGTATTCAACAATCGATGCATAAATTTTATCTTTATAATCACAAATTATTTTCGTAATGATTTCATGATAATTTTTGTTTGAAGAAATCTTGATATGCTTTTTGTTGAATACAGTGTGCATACCATAGCGAATTTGGAATGTCCACGATTGTTTGCCGAAATTATCTATATTTTCACTATTATCGTACTTATATAAATGAAATGAAATTTCGCCAAGACGCTCCTTCTCATCCGGAATGAGAATGTTGCAGGCTTTCTCAACCGTTTGTAATAGCTCTTTGGTATCTTTTTCAGTGAGTAAATTTACTTCTTCCATTTTGTATCCCGGATATTGGTTTTTA
>JARRPN010000341.1:2478-5767 GCA_037382875.1 Calditrichaceae bacterium
TTTTTGATTGAGTAGGATAAGTAAAAAATCTGAAAAAGATAATTGATTTAAATGAGATTGATAGCATGAATATTAAGACATTCCTTCTTACCCCTGAGCTCTACCTTCTCAATGCATTCCAAATCGAATCCATTCCAATTTTTAATGCTTGAAGCAATATGATCAGAGACTAATAATTGTTGATTAAAATCTTTGCATTTACCTTGAATGCGTGAAGCCGTGTTGAGTACATCACCATGATAAGCTATATCCCGTTTAATTTCACCGACTTCTGCAACCGTTACTTTTCCCATATCCATTCCACCGCGGAAAACCGGCATAGTATTGAAGGTCTTTTTATAAAATTCTCTACGGGATTCTAGTTTTAATTTATATTCAAAATAGAACTTAACACAATTCAAGTCTTTTACACCTTTTTGCACCGGCCAGCTTAGAACGACTTCATCACCTACATACTGATAAACATCAGCTTCATACTTTACAATAATATCAGTTAGGTCCTGATAACAATTTTGCAGAAGCCGACTATATAAATGATTGCCTAATTCTTCCGCAATTTTAGTTGAATCTTTTAAATCCAGAAATAAAAATATTCTTCTCTCTTCACGTGGTGAATGATATTGACCCATTATAAATTTTAACATATAGCCGGGGCCGAATTTTCTATTAACCTGGGATAAAAAATTCAACAATACTATGGATGCAGTCAAATATACGGTCATACTTATCATATAAGGCGGTGTGATTAGCTGAGCCATTCGTTCTATTTCTTCAATTGGTTTGAGGCTGAAAGTATAAAATATTAAAAACACCACAAATCCTGCTATTAAGATAGCAAGACTATAAAATATGCTCTTAAATAAAATAATTTTTCCAAACGTACTTCTGCTCAGACGGCTTCGATCAAATATGTAATCGACAATGTTGTAAAGCATACCGAATAATATGGCTTGAGTGCTGATCTCAATATGCACCTGCCACGAAAACAGATATTCTCTGATCAGCCCTTCCTTGATAAAATCCTGCGCGCCCCAATAGGATATAAAATAGTAGAAATAGAACAAAAATAACCAGGCGCCAATTACAAATAACCATTCTTTTATGGGGATTGATAATTTTCTGTGCATCTTCTTTATTTATTGAATCGAATTCATTTTAAGGAAATCGGAGTTTGAATACTGGGATTCGGGAAAAACAGTAATCAATAATAGAATAAAAATTAAAAAGAATATTTTAATCTAAAAAACAAACTGTTTCCGTAATCGCCAAACTCCGCTCCGGATTGCCCTGAAGTTACGTACAAAACGGACATTAATTCAAGATTGGTAATAAATGACCATTTCAATGATGGAGCAAGCAGGGAAGAGTGATCGATCGGATTATATATAGCAAAGATGTCACCTCTTAAAAGAGGTGTAATATCATAAGCAAATTCCTGAAATAACGACCAACGTGCAGGTGAGAGCATGGATGCCTCGCTTACCTGATACCAGAATAAACCGGCATTTTTGGTTTTCCCATTACTATTATACAGGGCTTCAGAATGGATGTAAAAAGAATTACTGAATGTATAATCTCCGGACAAAACACCACTAAATACATTATGGTTATAATCAGTCAGGTTTTTATTGTAAAACAAAGGGTCAGGAATCGGATACTCTGTTGATTTCCCTTTGGATGGAGGCTCGCTGAATTTAAACTCACCCCTAAATCCACCGCCTTTTATATCACCACTCCAGGCACCGCCTAATGTTTTCCTGTTATTCTGCATAGCAGCCAAAATAAAAAAATCATAATTCCAGTAATTCACTGTAAATAAACCTGCATATCCTTGACTGTATTTATTTTTTCCAGCTTTATAGACGAATTCCAATTTTGATAATTCACTGGTAAAATATTGCAGACGGACGGCATCCATCCCTGGCCGTTCCTCGTAATCAAAATCCAAAATGGACATGGGATTGAACAAATCAATTACGTTCCAGACTAAGCTGGTACCCCAAGCCACGCGTTGACGACCCAGTGTTATTTGAATATCATCATATAAATAATCAATATATATGCGATCAATTTCTCCATAACCAAGCGTTCGTTTTTTATTCCAGAATTCCGCGTCGAGCTGATAATCATAATTACTTTTAATTGTAGATAAAAAATTTGGGATTTTTTCCACGGAATCACCATAATAACCACGCAGACGAATTTCCAATGCGGTGGTTATCAATGAGGTTGGAAACCAATGTACATTTATCCGGCTATGCATCAAATGATCATTAAGCCTGCCTGAAGTTATTGGGTTTTTTCCACTGGTGAATAAATATTTGGTATAGCCATTTATATCCAGTTGACTCATTTGAGCGGAAACAATAAATGGAATTATTACGATTAATATTATTATTTTCATAATTTAAGTTTTGTTCTTTAGTTATATTGATCCCACCCCTGGCCCCTCCGATTGAGGGGAATCTCACCTTCCCCTGTTGGGAGGGGATTAAGGGGTGGGTCTGCTGTCTATTTAATATAAAATTAATTCATCTTATCTGATTTTATCGCTCCATCCTGCAAGGTGATAACCCTTCGGGCACGCTCAATAACCCGTGGATCATGGGTTGAGAAAATAAAAGCCATTCCCAGGTCTTTATTTAGATCTTCCATTAGATCAAGTAATGCACCGGCTGATTCTGAATCCAGATTAGCAGTAGGTTCATCCGCTAATACAAAATCTGGTTGGGATGCCAGGGCTCTGGCTACCGCTACCCGCTGCTGCTGACCTCCGGAAAGCTGATTCGGACGGCTGTTTACACGATCACTCAAACCAACGGAATCTAATAATTTTAAAGCTTGCTCCTCACGTTTCTTCTTAGAAACACCCTGCAGCAGCATAATAAATTCCACATTTTCCAGGGCTGTAAAGACTGGAATTAAATTATAGGCCTGGAAAACAAATCCGATATGATTTAAACGATAGTCGATAAGCTGCCCTGATTTTAACTGAGATATATCTGTTCCTTCGATTTTAACCAGTCCGTTGGTCGGATTATCCAAGCCGCCCAGAATATTGAGCATAGTTGTTTTACCTGAACCGGATGGACCAACGATTGCTGTAAATTCATTTCTCTCGATATTGAATGTAACATCATTTAACGCATGCACTGCAACTGAAGTTGAGTTGTAAATTTTATCTAAGTGTTGAATTTCAATTAAAGCCATGATCTATCTCCAAATTAGTTTTTCACTAGCGTTGTCTGTAAGACCTGTGATAATAAAAAATGCATTTTATGCAGACAAC
>JARRPN010000342.1:0-3288 GCA_037382875.1 Calditrichaceae bacterium
TTCGATCAAGAGAACTTTTTTGCAGCCGTCTCAGCACTCAATTCAAATGTTTCTTTATACGATGTTAATTTTAATGATTGTACCCTACCTATTTCTTCCCAATGGAGCAACATGACTATTGACCACTGCCATTTTGAAAATATTACTTTGGTGGGTGATTATATCAATTGCAATGGTGGTAATATTACAATTACAAATTCCATATTTGAAGGAAACGAGATTGCTGATATGGATGCCATTGATCTTGGACTTATAGTCGGGACAGCTATTATTCGTAATAACATTATCAGAAATTTTAGCGGTGATAATACAGATGGTATTGATATTGGTGATAAATCTGAAAATATTACTATTGATAACAATGTGATCTTAAACTGTCGTGATAAAGGGATATCTGTTGGACAGGGCTCTAAAGTAACTGTCACTCGAAATGCGATTGCCGGATGCAATTTAGGTATGGGAATTAAGGACAGTCTCTCTTATGCTGAAGTAATTAATAATACATTTTATAACAACAATGTTGGTGTTGCCTGTTATGAAAAGAATTTGAACAAAGGAGGAGGGAAAGCACATATCAGCAATACCATTTTTGTAAATTCCAATATGGCTTCTTTTACAGTGGATGAACTTTCAGAAGTTTCTTTAAGCTATTCTATTTCTGATACTGATATCCTACCGGGAACTGGGAATCTCAATGCTGATTCGTGGCTAATTAATCCGGATGATGCTAATTTTTATCTGCAGACAAAATCCCCGGCAATAAACGCTGGAAATCCGACAACTGAAAATGACAGCGATGGTAGCCGTTCGGATATGGGTGCCTATGCTTTTTGTGGTGAAACATCACCGAATTTAGTAATCAATGAAATCAATTATAATTCATCTGGATCATTTGATTCAGGAGACTGGATTGAATTATATAATAGAACAAAATCAGAGCTCGATTTATCAGGCTGGGTTTTCATGGATGAAACACATAAACCGTCTTATGTATTCAAAAATAGCTTTATTATGCCAGCCGAATCATATCTTGTTTTATGTCGTGATACAGATAAATTTAATACTCAATATCCGGATGTTGAAAACTATTATAGCGAATTGGATTATGGTTTAAGCGGATCTGGTGAATCCCTTTCTATATATACTAACAACGGTTTTCTCGTGGATTCACTTACATACAACGATAAGCTACCCTGGCCGATTGAAGCTGATGGCAATGGCTCATCGTTGGAACTTGTTAATCCCAAGATTGATAATTCGCAGAGTGCTAATTGGAAAGCATCGATAGGTCATGGAACACCCGGGAGTATCAATTCAAATTATATGGTAAAAATCGATAATACTAGTCTATTATTTCCTGAAAAGTTTGCTCTCCTTCCCAATTTTCCTAATCCGTTTAATCCGGAAACAACTATTCAATATGAAATACCTGTTTTCTCAAATGTAGAAATCAAAATATTCGATGCATCCGGCAGAGAAGTAAAAACAGTAACAAGCGGATTTGTAAAACCCGGTATTTATAAAATCTTATGGAATGGTACTAACCACGCTGGAAATAAAGTGTCAACCGGAATTTATTTTATTACGATGCAGGCAGATAATTACTTTAATGTTCAGAAAGCCCTGTTGTTAAAATAAATTGTATAAAAATTAAAATTCACAAGAAATTTTTCGAACACGTTTTCCCTGTAAATCAGATTTTAGTAATTTAAATATAAGATTTAAGTTTTTTTAAATGCAATAAAAAACAACAACTATTGTGTTCTTTATGCTTGTTATAAACATGTTTGCATTGTAAAAGAACTGAAATCATGAAGTAGTAAAATGAAGAAATAAGAAAAAAAGGATTCAGCATGTTCCATAAAACCATCATTAGGGTTATTGTTATTTCTGGTATTTTGTTTTACCAATCAGTTATTGCTCAATCAAGCGAACAGATTATTGGAAATATACGTATCCAGGCTCTCAGCGAAAATCTTATTCGACTTGAACAAAAGGGCTCACAGGGATTCGAGGATCGTATTACCTTCACGGTTATTGATCGTAACTGGCCCGGGGAAGAGCTGAAGATTGAAAAAGGCAGGGATCACACCGTCGTGATTTCTAACAAACTAAATATTGAAATCCCAGATACGGCGCGCTCAATTGCAGGGATTGTTGTAAAATCGCAAAATAGTCGGGTTGGTTATAAGTTTAAAGGTTTACCGGATTTAGATTTTATGCCTGATCCGATTCAAATAGAAAAAATATGGATCATGCCAGACTCACCAAGATTAATTCCACCGGAATGGGGCGCTATACCGCCACCCGACAACTTTAAAAATGATCCCACTTCTGGCTGGGATACGAGCAATAATTCCCAGGATGTTTATATTTTTCTTATTGAACCAGGCAAATACAATAACTTCAGAAATGATTTTCTAAAATTAACCGGTTCAACACCGATGCCGCCTTTGTACGCATTTGGATTATGGAACAGCCGTTATTATCCCTATACGGAAGAAACTGCTCTGGAAACTATTGATACCTATCGTAAAAAACAAGTTCCATTGGATGTGTTTGTAGTGGATACAGACTGGCGGATTGGTGCCTCACATGGATATGGTGTAAATGATTCACTTTTTCCGGATATGGAACGTTTTATCAAACGGGCGCATGAAAAACATGTAAAACTGATGTATAATGATCACCCGGAACCGCAGGCGCAAACAGCGCTGGATCCAAAGGAACTGCAATATCGTTGGGATGGCCTGACCAGTTTATTTAAAATGGGGATTGATATCTGGTGGTATGATCGCAACTGGCATACAGGATTGCTTGAACCTATGCCGGGTATTTCTAAAGAAGTCTGGGGTATGCGTTTATATCATGATATCACACTAGCTTATCATCCGAACCGCAGACCATTGATCATGTCAAATGTGGATGGTATTGATAATGGTTTCTGGAATTATCCATCACACCCGGCCTCTCATCGATTCCCAATCTGGTGGACCGGCGATCAGCAATCCAAATGGTTATTCCTGAAAATGGGCGTGGCCAATGGCATTAACAGCGGCATTTATCGAATGATGCCTTATGTCAATGAGGATCTTGGCGGACATACCAATGGGAATCCCGAACCAGAACAATATATACGTTGGTTGCACCAATTGCACTAGCGAGGACTCGTGATATCCCAACTGCGAAGGATCTTCTTCATACAACGGATGGAGTAATGGGACTTACCGGTGAATATTTTGACAATATTGATCTACAAGGCGAGCCGGTTTTAGTCAGAATAGATTC
>JARRPN010000343.1:0-3273 GCA_037382875.1 Calditrichaceae bacterium
TCATCCAATATAGGCATCTCCATAATTCGGATCTTCATCCAGTACATCTTCTAGATAATCTTCACAATCAAGAGCTGCCCAGTATCCGTCCCAGAGTTCCCCTTTCATCACGTAAGCACGACTTAATAATCCGTATGCGGATCCCAACCAAAATTTATTCTCAATTGTTTCCTCAATATCATCTTCAAAACTTACTGCTTTTTCGCCATTATCAATAATCACCTGTAATATAGAATCCCGATCAAACTGTCTTTGTGTAAAGTAACGCATATAAAAATTAAAATGAGCTTTCATAAAATAGTATTTAGGCTGATTGGGATTCTGCTTAATTCCAATATCAATCAATGAATCAGCTTGTGCAAGCTCGGCATTAAACAGATGATCCATAATTTGCTGTTCAACCGACTGCGCCTGAACAGATACAAATCCTAGCATAATAAAAAGTAACATGAATACTACAATAGAAAGATTCTTCATAAAACCTCCTATAAAATGATTATGACTGAGAGCATGCAAAGGAAAGTGATTGTTTTAATGGTACGGATATTTTGTCCACAGGTTTCAATCAGATTTTGAATATATTTTATTAAAGATATTATTGAACCAAAAAAAGTTTATTCTTAAAATAGAATAAATATTTTAACATACCTTTCGATTATATTCATGGAGAAAAACATTATGAAGATTACCCGTCTGTGGATTTTACTATTTATTCTAATTCAAATTGGATTAACACAAAATAAGGACGCTGAGGACTGGTGGAAATCATCGCAGTTTTTTATGCCCTATAAAAGTGAAACCGCCAAAAAACTTCCGCTTATATCTGTATCAGGTAATAAATTTGTAAATGCCATTGGCGATACCATTCTTTTTCGCGGACTGGCTGTATCCGATCCGGATAAACTAGCTGACCAGGGACACTGGAATAAAATGCATTTTGAAAAAGTAAAGGAAATGGGCGCCATGCTGGTTCGCATTCCAATTCATCCTGAAGCCTGGCGGCAACGAACTCCCAGAGAATATTTAAAATTACTTGAGCAGGCAGTTGAATGGTGCAGTGAGCTTGAAATGTATATCATCATCGACTGGCATTCCATCGGTAATCTGGGAATGGAAATATTCCAGAATCCTATGTATAAAACTACTAAAACCGAGACATATAATTTCTGGAAAACTATCGCCTGGCATTTTAGAGGTCATAATACGATTGCTTTTTATGAATTATTCAATGAACCCGCTTTAGGTCATGGCCGTTTTGGAAGTATGAGCTGGACAGAATGGAAAGAGATCAATGAAAAAATGATCCATCTTATTCGTGCTTATGACCAGGAAGTTATTCCACTGGTTGCCGGTTTTGACTGGGCTTATGATCTGACACCGCTACATTTCGAACCGATTGAAGCAACAGGTATTGGCTATGTATCCCATCCTTATCCTATGAAACGTAAACCACCATGGCCGGAAAAATGGGAAGAAAATTTTGGTTTTGCCGCCGGTCAATACCCCATCATTGCTTCCGAAATTGGTTTTGGTATGAGGGAAGGCGATATTATTGATGAGAATCATTATGGGCCAATTATAATCAATTACTTAGAAAGCAAAGGAATCAGCTGGATAGCCTGGGTATTTGATCCGGAATGGCATCCACATTTGTTTGAATCCTGGGATACTTATAAATTAACCCCGCCAGGTGAGTTCTTTAAAAAGGCTCTGCATGGTGAGGTGCAGAAATAAATAAATCCAATCTAAAACGTTGATAAGGAGGATTTAACATGTATAGCAAGGTTTTATTTATTATTACTATATTTTTAATGATCACCTTTTCCACGATTTTTGGGCAGGATGGGTCTGAATTGATCAGTGCGATAATGTATCAGAATCTTGAGAAAACCAAAGAACTTATTAATAAAGGCGTTAATATTAATTACCAGGATAAAACGTACGGCAGTACTCCATTAATTCTTGCTTGCCAGTACGGTTTTGTGGATATTGCAAAGTTCTTAATTGAAAAAGGAGCGGATGTAAATTTACAGGCCAATAATGGTTACACCCCATTAATTGCAGCAGCCGGTGTATCAGAAGAGTTAACCGATCTTTTACTATCAAAAGGCGCTGATATAAATTTAAAACTGGAAGATGGAACTGGCGCGTTAACGACATCAATTGTTGGTATACTCATGGATCGCGTAACAACTAATGTGGCAAAAAATTTACTAGACAAAGGTGCAGACATTAATGAATCATCAAAAAGTGGAAAAACTGAGGGTTATACCGTTTTAATGATGGCCGCACGAAATAATAAACCGGATTTAGTCAAATTTTTAGTCAAAAATGGTGCTGATGTAAATCTGATGGCAAAAGATGGAAATACGGCTTTGAGCTTAGCTAAAAAAGAGAAAGATGAGGATATGGTTAAATTGTTAAAAAAGTTAGGCGCTAAGTAAAAATTAATCCAAAAAGAATCACAGGATGATATTGTTGCTTACTTTCCATGTAAAACAATTCTATTTAAGGTATACTGTGAATACAATTAGAATGATAATCAGAGACGAAAGATAAATATGAAAATTCTTATAATTAATACTCTGCTTTTGTTTGTTATTTCATTTTCAGTCGCAGAAGTTGTTCAAGATGATACTACAAAATCAGTTGATCCCGGTGTACTTAATCTGCTGAAGAATACAATAATTAATGAATCGTATACAAAAGCAGGAGCTGTAATACTATTAAAAGAAGCAACATCGATTGTCGATTCAAATAATTTGGTCACATGCCAAATGCATATAGTCGGAAAAATATTGAATGATAAAGCAAAATCCGATTATGCACAAATCCCGATCTTTTTTAATTCTTACTACAGCGATATAGTTTTGGAATACGCTAGAACAATTAAAACAGACGGTTCCGTTATTACAATATCAAAGGATGCTGTCCAAATAAAAAATAGACCTAATTATGGTGAAGGAATTACCTATTCAGATCAAAAGGTATTAAACTTTTCTTTGCCAGGACTAGAAGTCGGGTCTGCTTTTGAATTTAAAATAAAGTATATTGATTCAAGAAAAATCATTGATAATCAATGGTTTGATGCAAATAATTTTTACTTTATACATTATGATTTGTCTCCGCCTTATATGGTAAGAATAGACCCGGTCTATGAATCAAAATTTCAGTTAAAAGTGCCTAAGGGCCAGAATTTTATTTCTTCAACAAGAAATTGTGAGCCAATAACTACAATTTCGCCAGATGACAAATTTGATATATATGAATGGC
>JARRPN010000344.1:0-4491 GCA_037382875.1 Calditrichaceae bacterium
TGGTACCATCCTGTTTTATTAACAATTATAATTATGTTAATTTCTATCGAGTGGATACTCAGAAAACGATTTGGTTTGGTTTAATTTAACAACAGGATAGTTTTTATGATACATCGCTGCGATTGGGTCCCCAAAAAAGATGAACTTTATACGGAATATCATGATAAAGAATGGGGTGTTCCTGTTTACGATGACAGAACATTGTTTGAATTCCTGATATTGGAAGGATTCCAATCTGGTCTTAGTTGGCGAACAATTTTGTATAAAAGAGAAAACTTTCGTAAAGCTTTCGATCAATTTGATCCTGAAATTATTGCCGGATATGATGAGAAAAAGATTCAGGCATTATTGCAGAATGCTGGAATAATCCGCAATAAGTTAAAAGTTAGGGGTGCAGTGCAGAATGCCCGCTGTTTTCTTGAAGTTCAGAACGAGTTTGGTAATTTTAAAGATTATATCTGGCGTTTTACAGATGGTAAGCCTATTAAAAATCAGTTTAAAACATTAAAAGATATTCCGGCAACTACGACAATTTCAGATACTATGAGTAAGGATTTAAAAAGTCGTGGATTTAAATTTGTCGGTAGTACAGTCTGCTATGCTCATATGCAGGCTACCGGAATGGTTAATGATCATTTAGTTGATTGTTTCCGATATAACCAGGTTTAGAATAATGAAGGTTATTATTGCTGGCGGCACTGGATTTATAGGCAGATATTTATCTGAGTTCCTTAATAATTCCGGTCATGACGTCATCATTCTCTCCCGAAATCCTAAGCGTGCAAAATATACTTTTACAAATAAGATAAAATGTTTGCTCTGGAATGATTTTGATTTTTCTGCATGGCAGGATGAACTGGAATCTACAAAAATTATTATCAATTTAATCGGCGAAAATATTGGCCAATGGCCCTGGACCAATCAATTAAAACACAAAATTTTATACAGCCGTATTCATGCAGGACAAACCATTGTGCAAGCGATTCATCATGCGAAAAATAAACCCCGATTATTGATTCAGGCATCTGCAACAGGATATTATGGCGATAATAGCAAAGATAAATTAACGGAAGAGTCTAAATCGGGAAAGGGATTCTTAGCCGACGTTTGCCGTCAATGGGAAAACAGTACAATTGATGTGGAATCAATAGGTGTAAAAAGATCAATTATTCGTGTAGGACCGGTTTTGGGAAGGAATGGCGGCATCCTGAAAAAGATGTCTTTACCTTTTAAATTGTTTGTTGGCGGACCCATTGGATCAGGTAATCAAAAATTACCCTGGATACATATTGATGATTTAGTTGAAGCAATCCTATTTATAATAAATAATAAGAAAACACAAAAAATTTTTAATTTGTGTACACCTAAACCCATTACGATGAATACCTTTGCCCGTACACTTGGAAAAACATTGAAAAGACCTTCAATTTTCAAAGTACCTGAATTTATTGTTAAATTAATATTTGGTGAAATGGGCAGGGAAACCATCCTCTCTGGACAGAATGCTTTGCCAAAAGTGCTGATAAAATCAAATTTTAAATATAAATACTCCGATCTGCCTGTTGCGTTATCGAATCTTCTACAGTAATTAGCATATTACATTAGTATTTTATTCCAGATATATTTATTAACGAAATTAATGTCATCGACGACTCATCCGATACATAAAATATACTAATTATAAATTTCTCAAACATTTATCTATCACGGAGGAAGAGTTTATGAAAAAAGCTTTATTGTTCTTCTTGTGTTTAATCTTTGTATTTGTGATGTCAAATTCCATTTATGCAGTAGGCTTAGGTATTTACACTCCTTATGCAATCGGTGGAACTGACTATGATGATTTTAGCACAGATTCAGACCATTTTGGCATTGGTTTTGTTTTTGATACTAACGTTGCCAAGCGAAGTTTTTTTAGCTACCGTTTGCATGTGGGATATGAATCATTCTCCCATACAACCGAATATCAATACTATTATTTTGGTTATTGGTATTGGCGAACGATTGATTATGAAGGTTCAAGATTGGTCATCGATAACACATTCTCCTTTGGGCTTATGAGAACTCGAGTTGTACGTCTTTGGTTGGGTCCAATGGTGCGTGTCGGTGTCGTGAATACCGATGAGGTGCTGGGCGACGGATTTGTTGCCGGAGCAGGAATTACAGTTTTAGGATTAAATTTTAATATGGGTCCGGTTTTTACGTTAGGACTTGATGCCGGATATCTGTTTGATGTTGATATTTATGATAACGATGTAGGTTTCAATCATATGTTTCAGGTAAAGTTATCAGTAATATTTAGAATTGCTGATCGCTATGATTATGATTGGTAAAAATAAATAAAGCCTGCCATTTTATATCGCAGGCTATTTTTTATTACAATCCAGTAACTGAATATCTTATAGAATCTTCTTGACTCTTGTTCTATTTTATTATTAGTTTCATGATGGTTATTGTAAATCCTTTACTTAGAAAATATTTAATATTCACATAGATTGATTTTGATGAAATGATCGGAAATTTTGGATAATTAATTTCCGATTAAAAATAGCCTAGTATGGTTGTTATATTTGAATAAATTATGGCAGTCATATTTAAATTGATTGCTAATTGTTAAATATCAATGTTATACTAAGGAGGGGAAATGAAACATTCAATTTTATCCATTTTTATCTTTTGTTTTATTACAATTTTTTCTACTTCATTATATGCAGCTGGTCTTGGCATTGCATTTCCATACGGTACCGGTACAACAGATTATGATATTTATGAGGCAGATGCCAGTCATTTTGGTATCAATTTTGTTTTTGATACTAATGTGGCTAAACAAAGTGTGTTTAATTATCGTTTAAATTTCGGAGTTGAATTTTATAATCATGAATATGATTATAGTGGATATGATTATTACTATGGATATTCTTATTATGGCTCAGGTTCTGTTGAAGGTGTGAAAATTGTTACGGATCATAATTTTGGTTTTGGTGTCCTTAAAAGTAGAGTAGTACGTTTGTGGCTCGGTCCCAATGTGCGTGTTGGTTTTATTGCGGGTGATGACGCAGGAATTACGCTTGGAGCCGGCTTAACAGCTTTAGGATTGAATTTAAATTTTGGCCCTGTTTTTACTTTAGGATTAGAGGCTGGTTATGCATTCAGTGCTGATCTATATTTTGATGATGTTATTTATGAGTATTATGATGGAAGCAGCAGTGCTGGTTTAAATAGTCTGTTTGTTGCCAAATTATCCATTCTATTCAGAATACATGATACCTATGATACATTAAATATTCATAATATTAGTTATATGAATTAATTAGGTTTTGTTTAAATTATTATTTTGTATATGAGGGAATACGCTTATCAGTAATAAGCTGATAATTTCTACTGGAAAAAGATCACAACAAAATAGACGATGGTTATTTTATAAATAATAAAAAGGCAGAAAGATGAGGAAAATTTATGTTTTTATTATGTTGGTTGGTTTACTAGTAATAATTTCCCACTCACTACACGCTGCTGGTTTGGGCATAGCTTTTCGATATGGTGTTGGTAGTGTTGATTATGATTTGTATGATGGGGATGCCAGCCATTTTGGAATTAATTTTGTTTTTGATAGCAATGTTGCAAAAAATAGCGTATTTAATTATCGATTAAATGCCGGTGTTGAATTTTTTGAGCATAGTTATGATGCAACCTATGATTATGGATATTTGTATACAGAGACCGAGTACAATGAGGGTATTCGTATTATAACAGATCATACCTTTGGCTTTGGTATCGTTAAAAGCCGGGTTGTTCGTTTGTGGCTGGGACCCAATATTCGTTTTGGTTTTGTATCGGCAGATGAAGCCGGTTTATGTGTTGGCGCTGGTTTGACAGCGTTAGGTCTAAATTTTAATTTTGGTCCGGTATTTACTTTAGGAGTCGAAGCCGGTTATCAATTCTATGCAGATTTATACTTCGATGATGTTGTGAGTAATGAATATGTTGAAGATTATTATCTTTATGAAGGATCCAGTTCTGGTGCAAATAATATGTTTGTACTGAAAATATCAATACTATTTAGAATACATGATACCTACGATGACTTTTTTTAATAGGAAATATAATTATAAAGCATAGTCAGAGAAGCATATTAGTAAAATCTGAGTAATTATCTGAATCAATCATCAGTTATTAAAATTACTCAGCTTTATTTGGAATATACATCAGCTTGCAGATTAAATTCTGTAGTATACTAAAGTTACATATTCTGTACATATAAGATTCGCATTTTAATTTATTATTTTATTAATAAACTGGATTTATGATATCTAAAATTATAACCGCTGCGCTAATGGGGATAGATGCCTATCCTGTGGAAGTGGAAACGCACATCGAAGGTGGAATGCCCTATTTTGGTATTGTGGGATTGCCGGATAATGCCGTAAAGGAAAGTCGTGAACGTGTTGTTGCAGCGATTAAAAATTCCGGATACCGTTATGTCCCTCAGAG
>JARRPN010000345.1:0-3257 GCA_037382875.1 Calditrichaceae bacterium
TACCACTAGTTTTATTTGTTTTATAAATAGTATTAAAAACGACTTGGTCTTATAGCCAATATAATTAAGATTCTTCCTGTAACTCCGGCCTCAAGGCTGGGATTAGTTCTACTTTATCATTCTGGGCTTTAATCCTTAATGAAAGATTTGTTATCTAATTAGATAACCCATATCTATAATTTCCCTTTTTTATTCTATTGATTTATGTACTGTCATTCTGAATGAAGTGAAGAATCAAATTGCATTTAGAGATTCTTCGGTCGTGCCGACCTCAGAATGACATAATCAAAAAATACTTGACATGTAAAAATATTTATCTTATGTTTAACCAAACGGTTAAACTAAAAGGTTAAAACAAATGGTTAAACCAGATGATAAAGAAGAAATAATCCTGAAAGCGGCCATGGAAGTCTTTGTGGATAAAGGACTCTATGGTGCAAAAATGCAGGAGATTGCCGATAGAGCCGGTATTAATAAAGCGCTTCTTCATTATTACTATCGAAGTAAAGAAAAGTTGTACGTTCATATTTTTAAATTCATCTTTAAAAAAATTATGCGTGAAGTCGCAGAATTACTCAAATCTGATCTGCCGTTTGAAGAATTTCTGAAAACATTTATTTCAAAATACATCGATTTACTTAGTAAAAATTATCGATTTCCTTTATTTATTATGCGTGAGCTAAGTCAAGGCGGAAAAATTGTATCCAATGCGATTAAAGAAGCAATCCCAAATGAATTAAATGAACATTTACCTGCTATTAAGCTTATGGAAGAGGCTATGGACAAAGGAGAAATTGTCAAAATGGATCCAAGACAAATCATCCTGACGGTTGTTGGTTCCAGCCTTTTCTATTTTATAGGCGAACCTATTTTGAGAGTACTTTTACTAAATGAAGAATCATTCGATCGTGAAAAATTTTTGGAAGAAAGAAAAGAAGCCATTTTCAACATCATTTATTATGGCCTTGCACCCCGGGGAGATCAGCAATGAAAAATACAATAAGAATGATGACAGCATTTATATTTCTTGTCTTTATAAATGCTGCTATCCCGCAATCATTAAAAGAGACAATTGATCTGGCATTGGAAGCAAATCCTGTTATTGCAGCAGGAAAATTGCAGGTCGAGGAATCCAAATTGGATGCAAAATCAACCAGCCGTTCCACATTGCCGCAAATTGATTTTGATGCATCATATCGACATGTAAGTGAAGTTGCGCAACTAGATCTTCCTCAAATAAATCCAATGGTACCACAAATGTCAGTTAATATGGGTGTGTATGATACTTATGAAACAGGATTGACGGCTAGCTATCTTCTGTTTGGCGGATTTGCACAAAAAAACCTTGTTGAAATGAAAGATAAAACAGTTGAGTTAAATAATCATCAATTAAACAAAACTGAAAAATCCATTGCATTGGAAGTGATTGTAAAATATCGACAGGTACAAAGCTATCAACTGGAAGTGGAAGCACTCAATGCGGCTAAGCAGCGCATCGATTTACAAATAAAAAGAATCAGAGCTCTGGTAAATCAGGGCATGGCCTTATCGCTGGATACACTTTCACTCTCATTATCAAAACTGAATAATGATCAAAAAATAATAGCGGCCCAGGCCAGCCTGGAAACAGCACAACAGGAACTGACATCATTAGTTGGTAAGGAAATAATAACAGACAATAAAGTAAATATAAACGAAAGTGATATCATCTCTCTCTTCGATTTGGAAATGAACAGCGATCTGCAAATGTTGAATACCAGGAGAAGCATGATGCATTCCAGTCAGGCGATCACTAAATCTGGTTATTATCCAAAAATTGGTTTATTTGCCGGAGTAAAATATGCCAAACCCGGAGTGAATTTTATTCAGAATAAGTGGATGACTTATGGTGTATGGGGAGTGAACCTTAACTGGAATTTGTTTAAATGGGGCGCTGATCATTTGAAAAGCCAATCCCAGAAAGCGGCAATAAATGCGATTGAGTTTCAATATCAAAATCTGACCAACCAGTTAAAAACCAAGTATGATGCAGCGGTTCGTGAATACAAAGCATTGCAAAAGCAGAAAAAGTTTGCCTTAACTGAAAAGGATGTGGCAAAACGAAAAATGGAAATTATTCAATCCAGATATAATGAGGGTATGAGCTCGGTTACAGAATTCAACGATGCTAACCTAGAATTGACTGATGCCGAAATCAATTTACAAAGGCAATCCATTCTATTGGCTATTAAAATAAGTGAAATAGACTATTTAAGTGGGGAATCCATCAATCAATGGAGTATAGAGAAATGAAATATTTAAAATATGCTATACCGGTTCTTATAATTCTGTTTATTCTAAATTGTCATAATGGTGATGATAAACGCATTACTTATAACGGTCGGGTTGAAGCGGATATCATCAGTCTTTCAGCACAGGTAGGAGGCACGTTGGATCACGTTAATGCTGAAGAGGGCGATGTGGTTAAAAAGGATCAACTTTTAATGAAGATAAATACCGACAAAATTGATCTGCAGTTAAAGAGCCAGCAGGCACAGATTGTCGAATTACAGGCAAACCTGGCTGCCAATGCTGCACAGATTAAGCAGGTGGATGCCCAATTAAAGTTAGCTCAACAGACACTGAATAAAACGAAAAAATTAGTGAGCGAAGGCGCAGCTACGGAACAGCAAAAGGATGAGCTTGAATCTAAAGTAGATGTCCTGAAAGCTCAAAAAGAAGCCCTGTTAACCAATAAAAAAATGCTGCAGGCAAAACAAGATCAACTAAATGCAGCTATTGAATTGACACAAATTTCTTTAAATGATGCTGAAATTATATCTCCAATTAACGGTGTTGTTTTAAATAGATTCCTGGATAAAGACGAACTGGTTGCACCGGGCAGAACACTGCTTGAGCTGTCTGATCTATCCAACATGAAAATTACCATCTATGTATCTACCGAGGATCTAAGTCAAATAAAAATTGGAGATAAGGTTAAAATTCATGCTGATGGTCTGAAGCAAATGTTAGAGGGAACTGTATACTGGATTGCCAGTGAATCGGAATTTACCCCAAAAACAATTTTAACAGAAGAAACAAGGACGACCCTGGTCTATGCAGTAAAAATAAGAGTAGCCAATCCGGATGGAGCTCTGAAAATCGGTATGCCGGTAGATGTGTTCTATTAACAGTTGGAAGTGGCAGGGGGCAGCTAGCTGTCATGCTGAACGAAGTGAAGCATCTAGTAGCGAGTGGCAGTAGCAATATTCAGCGGC
>JARRPN010000346.1:0-3248 GCA_037382875.1 Calditrichaceae bacterium
GCTTCATTGGGAGGTTCGGCCTTAATTGGAACAGTATTTTGCTGGATTAAAAATCGATCCATTGAAGATGTCCGTGCCGAAAAGACTCAGAGTATATCATTTTATCCGAGCATTCAAATAGACCATAACAAAGAGGTGCAATTCAGTGTTCAAATCCATTTTTAAGCTGATTGTATTGATCGTATTATTTGCAGCTTGTTCCGAGATCAATAGGGATAATCTGCTTGATCCTAAGAATCCTGATAGTTACAGCGAAACGCCTATTTTGATAGAAGCGTTTGTAAATACCGCATTTGAATATGATCTTTATGCATTAGAGGCTTTGAATAAACTTGAAGATCAATTTGGAGATGAAATAAATTTTGAAATTATTGAGTATCATAGACCGCATCCTTTAGATTCAACATCCTCTGATCCTTATACAGTCCAGAAATTTTCTGATTTGCATACTGAATATGTTAATAACTATGACGAAATAAAAGCTGTACCGGATATTTTCTTCAACGGTGGTCAGGGAATGTTTCGCGGTGCCTATGACAATGTAGACTACATTTATTCGAAGCTTACAGCCATCTTGTCAGATCTTGCAGGTCAGCAGAGTGAGTATAGTATCGAAGTCAATCTTGAAACTTCGGGTAATTTATTAGATATCAAATATCGCTTGGCGAGGCTTGGTGACACTGAAGATAGTGATTTAGAACTCTACTATTGCTTAATTAAAGATTATGATACGCCCTATACGAGAAAAGTTGTTGATCTATCCAATTATCCTGATGTTGAAAATATAAATAGGATTAAAAAAGGTGAATATGTTGAAGGCTCGATAGAGAATTTGCCATGTCCTAATAAGCCGAAATACGCCATATTCTCAATAAAAAAGAAGGATGATATAACCATTTTAAAAACATTGAAGAAAGAAATACCATGGTAACTAAAATATTATATATAATAGCTATCATTTTAATTATTTCTTTTGTTGCCTGTGATGATCTTGGTACACTTTTAGATGATTACAAGCCTGAAATAAGCGGCGGAGTAAAAGTCTCAAAATCTCAAGCTTATCCTCTCGATACCGTTAATTGTTCAGTAAATGCGAATAATCCTGTCGATGGTGAACTAACCTATGCATGGAAAAATACAGGTGGAAGATTTATATATCCCACAAATCAAGCCAGCATAAAATGGATTGCTCCAAATCAGACTGGTAATATTACTATAACTGTGGAAGTGACTAATACGGAGGGCACATCCGATGCTTCGAAAAAAATCGAAGTACTCCAGGCCCAGCCGCCAGTCATTCAGGGGGAAATAATCTTATCATCTCAAACTGTAGCTGCAACGGATACAATTATTGCCTCGATAAGTGCTACAAATCCAAGATCTGGTTCGCTTACCTATAAATGGACATGTAACTATGGAACTCTTATTAATCCAATTGATACGACAAGCGTAAAATGGATAGCTCCTGAATCCGGAGGAACAGCTAAATTAAATGTTGAAGTATCAAACGATTTAGCAAGTACAACAACTTCCATCGAAATTGAAGTACTTGAACCCCAAGAACCTGTTCTAAATGGGAGTATTGTTGTTTCTGCGGAAAGCGTCACAGCCTTAGACACGGTTCTTGCCCATATAAGCGCCACAAATCCCAGATCTGGTCCGCTTGCATATGATTGGTCTTGCTCTAACGGGCGTTTTCTTTATCCGGTAGACCGGGATACTATCAAATGGATTGCTCCT
The DNA here is from genome assembly GCA_037382875.1 of Calditrichaceae bacterium. GTDB lineage: Bacteria > Calditrichota > Calditrichia > Calditrichales > Calditrichaceae > JAFGKZ01. Next base: position 1,741 of record JARRPN010000346.1, read on the forward strand.
TTGGCCGGGGGTGAGTGTACTTTGACAGTAGAGGTATCCAACGATTTGAGAAGTGTACAAACATCCAAAAAAATTAATGTGGTGAGCTCCGAAGAGCCCATAGTTCATATAATTACTCCCGAAAATAATTCTGAACATTATTTAGGTGATCAAATTAATATTGCTGCTGAGGCTCAACATATAAATGGTATATCTTTTGTGTATTTATATGTAAGAACACCCGGGAGTATTGATAGTCTCATTCAAACACTGGATGGTAATGCTACTGGAAAGTACAATTTTGTATTAGAGACTATGAATTATAAAGACTTGGTGGGTTATTCCACTATTAGAATAGAAGCAGAAGCTGCCAATCAGTTACAGACTAAAGGAAGTGATCAAATTTCTATTTATGTTCTAGGAATACATATAGGTAAAGATGGCCAAGAATAATATTATTGAAGCAGGAAAACGGGTAATCCGCGTTGAAAAAGAAGCGATTGCTGCAATTGAAGAGCGTATCGACAAAAATTTCGCCAAGGCGGTAAAGCTTATATTAGATCGGCCCGGACGCGTAATTGTGACCGGCATTGGAAAATCAGGGGCTATTGGTAAAAAAATATCAGCAACATTTGCATCAACCGGAACAACTTCAGCATTTTTGCATCCAGCTGAAGGTGTGCACGGTGATCTGGGCATGGTTCATAAAAACGATATTGTTTTAGCCATATCCAAGAGTGGGGAAACCTCTGAAATTATACATTTATTACCATCTTTTCGCAGATTGAATGTGCCACTCATTGCACTGACCGGAAATAAAAATTCGACGATATCACAATATGCGGACGTTTCCCTTGATATCAGTGTTGAACAGGAGGCGTGTCCTAATGATCTTGCCCCTACAGCCAGTACAACCGTCAGTCTGGTTATAGGCGATGCACTTGCCGTCGCTCTGCTCGAAGCACGTGGTTTTTCAGAAGATGATTTTGCATTGCTTCATCCAGGTGGTTCCCTGGGTAAAAAATTATTATTAAGGGTATCCGATTTAATGGAAAAGGATAACCGTCTTCCATTTTGTCATGAAGATGATTTAATGCGCGTAGCCGTTATTGAAATGGCTCAAAAACGAGGCATATGCCCTGTTGTTGATCACGATATGAAACTAATCGGTGTGCTCACTACGGGTGATTTAAACAGGCTGATTGAGAAAACTGAAGATTTTATGAATATTTCTGTAAATGAGGTTATGAACAGATCACCGAAAAGTATTGATAAAGATGACTTAGCCAGTATTGCCTATCAGGCAATGGAAAAATATAGAATCATTTCCATGCCGGTTCTCAATGAACAAAAAAATCTCATCGGCGTTATTCATTTACATGACATCATGCAGGAAGGTATCAGCGGATGAGACATATTCTTAGCTTATTGATCATTATATTCATGTTCGGGTGCGCCACTGAAGATAAAGAATCTTCTGCACCGAATAACACGCAAGATTACCCGGATCAGGAAAGTTGGGATACTAC
>JARRPN010000347.1:0-3241 GCA_037382875.1 Calditrichaceae bacterium
GTAATTATGTTTATTAAGTTTAGATAAATAATAATCCGTATTAAAGATCGTGTCAACATGCAAAACTTCAGAGGTTAACAGCCGAATAATGGATTCAACAATTACCTCTTCATCATCGATTGCTAATATTTTATATGAATCACTCAGAGATATCTCAATTCTATGCAGCTGGAAGTCTTACGGTGAATGTTGTTCCAACACCAACCTGACTTTCAACTTTTATCGTACCATCATGTTTTTCCAATATGCCCCAGATAACGGCCAATCCAAGTCCTGTACCTTTTTTACCTTTGGTTGTAAAGAAAGGTTCAAATATTTTATCCAGATTTTCTGTAGGTATACCACAACCGGTATCGCTTACTTTTACTTCAATAAACAATTGTGGTCCCTTTTTATCGATTTCCGGCCAGTGCTGCCATTCACCGCCTTTGGTAACGCACGCTTCATAAAAACCCTTGTTCGGAATTTCAAGGCGGTAAACCGGTGCTCCGCATTTTGGACAAGTCTTTTTTGTGTTCATGAGAGAAATATTACATTTTGGACAAAAAACATCAATAATCGTTTTATCCTTGATGCGAATACCATAATGATTTTTATTTCGTCCATAAACAGGATCAATATTTATGAATCCCTCATTATTTCCGGCTTTCGCCTTCAATCGAATCGAAGGTAAACCGTCTATTTTTATATCATCATCCATTAGATTATGCCCTTTTGGACAGAGTGCTGATTTAATAGGCTTTAATCCATACGGTTCCAGGCTGATTAAATGGGTGGATACGATGATTGTGCCGCCATCTTTTTCCATAGCCTGGCTGGCATTTACAATCAGGTTCACAAAAACCTGTTGTATTTGATTTGTATCCACAACAGTTTTTGGCAAGTTGCTTTCAAGTTCTTTTTTTAGCTTAATATGCTTTATCGCTAGCTGATTTTCCACGACAGTTGCAGCCCGTTCAATGATTTCATTTAAATCATTTTCATTTTTCTTTGGGATGGATTGGCGAGCAAAGTCCAGCAGACTTTTTACAATTTCCCGACTGCGTTTTGTTTCACGTACAATAACTTCCAGGTCTTTGGCTGTATCTGTATCATTCTTAAAACGTTTCAATAAAAAACTGCTGTAAGTTAAAATACCGGTTAATGGATTATTGATTTCATGTGCCACCCCGGCAGCCAACCGTCCCATCGAAGCCATTTTATCCGATTGAAATAACTGGATACGCGCCTCGGCTAATTTTTTAGTCATATTATTAAATGATTGAGCCAATATACCCAATTCATCACTGCTGGTACTTTCAACCGAATAATTCAGATTGCCGGACGCTACATTCTGGGTTGCTTTTACCAGTGATTGTATGGGTTTATCCAGCAGGATTTTAACCAGATAACCTAACATAGCACTTAATAATAAAATAGCAATAGCGGTCATGGCAACGGAGTTCACTTTTGCGTTATGAATTTTTTCATCGATCGCTTCAAGTTTGATAGTAATATCCAGCACACCCAGAACCATTTGTTCTTTGGGATGTACGTGACAATCGGCTTCCCAGCAGGATGGTTCGTTATAAATAGGATTAATCAAACCCATAATTCGGGAAGAATCGGGATGCTGTCTATAAATACGCGATCTTTGCTTAATTTCAAGGCGTTCCAATGGTTTATTGGCGGTATGGCAAACATAACAGGCTTCGGCATTTTTATCTACCATGTTGCCAATAGATGACGTATCAGCCGAATAAGTAATTAATCCTTCCTTATTTAAAATTCTGATACTCGGAATACCGGGTTCTTCGCCAATGGAATGTATGATATTGGTTATATGTACTCTCCGATTAGCAAGCATATCAAACCGGGTGCTGTATTTTACGGTTTCACTTAACTGGTTAATATGACGTTCAACCTCAGTCAATAACAGCTTTTCCTGGAATGAAATATAAAAATAAGCTGATACACCGATAATAATTGCCGCAGTAATGCCAACTGCAACCATCAACTTAGTACCAATTTTTTTAAATACTGCTGGTTTCAATTAGTTAACTCATTATTTAATTATTTTCCCTGGCACATTAGCTGGATAACTCATCTCATCATGACATTCTGTACAAACTGGTTTTTTATTAAAATTACGATTTAAATGACAGTATTCGCAATCATTTTCACTATGTGTTTCATCTAAGACCAGACCAGTGACCTTGTGGTCAAATTTACCAACGACCCAGTTTTTATGACAGCTAGTACATTTCTTGTTTAACTTTTTGAATACCCCGGAAGAACCATGGCATTCATTACAATATAATTTTTTATGATATTTATTGAGTGACCAGCCCGTATTAGCATGATCAAAAGGCTTTCTCTCTTCAGTATCATGGCATTTAGTACAATTTTCATCTATATCTGATTCATGACAATCAATGCAGTTTTCATGTGGTTCTTTCTCTGCGGCTGATTTGTCATGGGTATCATGGCATCGGGCACAGCTCTCATTCTGATGACAGTCTTCGCAGGATAGGTTAAACAGATTAATATGCTCATCATGAAAAAAAGTCACAATTGGGCCCTCTTCAAAATCCACCTTATAAACAACTTTGCCGGGTGTTTCAATATTTGGATGGCTCACTTTTTTGAACTTAGACTTATCTTCTATACTTGCTTTTGCAGCACCAGAATCTTTTCGCTCATGACAAACCGTACAGTTGGTTGAATGGCTCCAATCCCGGTGGCAATTTAAACACTGTCTATGGTATGCACCCTTAAGACCGGGTTTACTTAAATCACTTTCCGCGGATTGTGGTTTGTGACATTCAATGCAAGTAAGCACCTTCCCGGGGGGGTTAAAGTGATGACACGTTTTACATCCTCCACTCATAAACGCCATTTCGGCATGTAATTTATGTGTAAATATCGTTGCCTCATAAATACCTTCTAAAGTATCAATTTTTATTATTTCCGGTGCTTTATCTGCCGAATCGAATATAGTTATACTGGATCGGGTAAATTCCGGTAAAATTTTTAAACAGGGTTTTTCATATGTTGGCGTGGAACAGGAATGACACTCCTGACAATTCAATGGCATCTGCGCATGATGCTTTTGAGCCCCGCTTTGAGATATCGCAAAGTTTGTGAATAAAAATAAACTTAGAATGAAATATAAAAAGACTTTCATCGGATCACCCCCTTTGCAGCGAATTTAGTTTTAAGCCGGACATGTTCCGGTGGCTGACTGATTACCGGGAATATC
>JARRPN010000348.1:0-6582 GCA_037382875.1 Calditrichaceae bacterium
CAACTGCAAATTCCAAATTGGTATGTTTTGCAATTTCAGCTTCAACCTTATCTGCAGTACCAACCGGAACCGTACTTTTATCAACAACTACTTTAAAATTATTCATATATTTTCCAATATCCCGGGCAACAGCCAGCACATATTGCAGATCAGCTGAACCATCTTCTTCCGGAGGTGTTCCAACGGCGATCATAATAATTAAACATTTTTCAACTGCCGATTTTATGTCGGTTGTAAACGAGAGACGTTCCTGCCTGACATTTCTACGAAGCATTTCTTCGAGTCCAGGCTCATAAATAGGAATTTCGCCATCATTCAGTCTATCTATTTTTTTCTGATCTATATCAACACAGATAACATCATTTCCGGCATCTGCCAGACAGGTCCCTGCAACTAATCCGACATAACCGCTGCCAACAACCGCTACTTTCATATATGTAACTCCTAATTGATCAGATATTACTATCGTTCATTTTACATAATTTTTAAGAATGGATTTTAAAACCTGAGACGGTAGTCTATTGTGATTAATTTTGCATATTAAATGGAAATAATCTTTGACATGCTCTTTTTCTTTTTCCTGCCTGGTTTAGAATAGTAATGATGATAATAATAATAGTAATACGAACCATACATACTTTCAGTATTCACACCGTTCAGGAGAACGCCTAATGGGATTGTCCCGACACTTTCCAGAAGTGTATTACAGCGGGAAAGAGCATCCCGATTTGTATTCCCGGAATTTACAACTAAAATGGTACCATTGACTTTTGTACTTAATATGGCAGCATCAGTTACTGCAATAACCGGTGGACTGTCAAAAATCACTATATCAAATGCTTGAGTTAATTTATCAATCAAATTTTCCATCGCATTGGATGCTAGCAATTCGGATGGATTAGGCGGAAGAATACCACTGCAAATAATAAATAAATTTTCATTAAACGTTGGCTTTACAATCTGATCAAATTTGATCGTGTCCATTAAATAATTAGTTACGCCTTCATCCTTTTTAATACCAAAGATTGAATGAACAACCGGCCTACGAAAATCGGCATCTACCAATACTACTTTCTGTCCAATCTGTGCTAAAGCAATGGCAAGGTTAGCAGCTGTAGTGGATTTCCCTTCTTTTGGTCCTGAACTGGTGACTAAAATACTTTTTAATTTACGATCAACTTTACTGAATTGTAAATTAGTTCTTAGAGTTCTATAGGCTTCAGAGACAGGCGATTTAGGATCAAGATGTGTAATTAAACGTGATTCAATTTTCCGACCCTCTACGGGTCCGATTTTCTCTAGTTTACGTTCCAGTTTCTTTTCATATTTATCCATTTGAATCTGTGGAATGCTTGCCAGGATGTTAAAACCCAACCGTTCCAATTCTTCATGGCTTTTAATAGTATTGTCAAAATATTCTTTTAAAAATGCAAGACCAACACCAAGACCCAATCCAATCAACACGCCTAACATCAGATTTAATTTCTTTTTAGGTTTAACTGGATACATCGGTTCAATAGCTTCATCGATAATGCGAACATTTTTACTCTGTCCGGCTTCCTGAATTTTTATTTCTTCCAATTTTTGGGTTAAGAACATAAAATTTTCTTCATCCACTTTACGTTTTCTTTCAAGACGTGCTAATTCCAATACTTTTACAGGTAAATTTTCTAACTTTACATCATACTCTGCGACCACATCCTGGAGGGCTTCTATCTTTGCCGTTGTAGCTTTTATTTCAGCATCTGCTGTAAGTGCTTTGGTCACGAGTTCCTGAGAAAGCGCAAAAGGATCTTTAACCATACTGGAACTGGAAATTTTACTGGCCTCTTCCTGAAGATTGTCCCTTAATGCCTGAATTTTATTGTCTTTTTCCCGTATGCCATCCTCATAATATTGCTTATTAGGCGTTTGCCCTTGAGCTTCAAGAGCGGTAATATATAAAGTTCTTTCTGATACAGCCGTTGCTAGTTGTTCCTGTAACGATTGCAGATAGGGAGTTGAGATTTCGCTCAAATCATCGGATAATATTTGTTTACGTTGCTCAAGTTGTTCCGTAAGTGAACGCTTTAATTCCAGATTAGCCTGCAGTTCCACCCGTGATTGTTCTAACATGGATTCAGCTTCTGCCATCCGGTTAACCAACTCACCTGTTTCAGCATCAAGGCTCGCAACTTTCTCCTTTTCCTGATAATTTCTAAGTTGATTTTCGGATTGCTCAAGCTCGCTCTTTTTCATATTGAGACGTTCCTGTACAAAATCTTTCACTTCGCTCACTTCACTGCGATTTGCCTCTGAGTTTCTTAGCTGAAATTCAGAAGCTATAATATTTGCAATATAGGCGGCTTCAAATGAACTGCCGGCTGTATATGTTAAATCAAGTATATCGGTATCCCGTTTTTGTTCGATATTCATATTATTTTGCAAAATTGACACCATGGAACGAACTGAAAGATAATCACCTTCATCGTTAGGTTGGAAAAGTCTTAAAGAATCTCGAACATCGGATAGATCCAGACGTTTAATAACATTTTCTGCTAAACTACGACTTTTCAATATTTCAATCTGATTAAACATCATGGTATTATCTTTACCAAAATAGCTGACATCAAACATGGTACGTTCCATCGCACCGGTGCTTTCAATCATTATCGTCGTTGTTGCTTCATATTGCGGTGACGTGGTAAATGTAACATAGATTGTTGCAATCAAAACAACCAAAAAAGAGACGATTATGATCCAGCGTCCCTGATACAAAATGCGTATATAATCATTAATGGAAACCTGTGATTCAAATTCCTGATCCATATTCTCTAACAAGTTTTTTCTCCTAAACAAATAAGTTTATTGACAGCCGAATATAAAAAGATTTTTAATGTAATTTAAACTTTTTTATTGAATTAATAAGGTTGCCAAACCAGTTCTCATTTAGTATTTCTTCATTTATCAAAGTTTGAGATATTGATTCACCTTTTAGTGCTTTATCCGGATTAATTTTAAACATGTTAACTGCATAATCTGGAGTCGATAAATCTTTAACAATTTCGAACGCTTTCGGTAAAACTTTAAAAGTACGTGATTCAGTGTCATGCGCGTCAGATGCTGCAAATGAATATAATTTTTTCCATCGATGACGGTGCAAAAAGTCTAAAAGAATCTATCCAGATGGTGGAACAAGCTGCAGAATGTAATATCCGGCAAATTGCAGCTACCCCGCATATTACTGATTTATTAAACTGCCTGCATTCATTTGCATCAGACAACCCTGCTTATGCCATTGAATTAACTTACCCAGTTTCTTATGTAAATATATATAACGTTCAGGGTGTGCCAGAATCGGCACTAAACCATTCAATTTTGAGTAAAAAATAAATTCACTAACACCTCTTGGTAAATCGAAAAGAGGTAATTCGAATAAGAAATATATAGTATTGCCATTCAGAGTTACCCATGATTTTTCTAACCAACTATTTATTCTATCATTGTAAATAAGTTCAGCAGCTAGTCTCAAATCTACCGGAATATTTCGTTTTATAACTTCATCTTTTAACTGAGTAAAATGGTTTTTAATCCTGTTACTAATTAAATCGTCCGTTAAATCAGTAATATGCGGGGTAGCTGCAATTTGCCGGATATTACATTCTGCAGCTTGTTCCACCATCTGGATAGATTCTTTTAGACTTTTTGCACCGTCATCGATGGAAAAAATTATATGGTTTAAATGTAAACATATCATCGTTAATTTTAGATCTTGTATCCTGATTTGTAATTTCATACAGGCTTTTATTACCATTAACATCGGTTGCTTCAATTTTATGAATTAACCATTCATCATCTTCAACCCATATTTTTAAACTTTTAACATAACCATATACCTGATCCTTTGGATCAAGACGAATCAGATATAACTTTTTGTTGTTTTCCTCTGATTCAGATAATAATGTAGCATAGTATTTTTGAGGATATTTAAATAAAAGGTCTCGGGGAATCAAAGCACCTGAATTTTCTCTTACTTCATCGATGAGCAATTGTTTGCTGATCGAATTATAAGTCCATACATCCTTTCCGTCCGTCACAATAACCTGATCTTCTGATTCGAAGCGATATTTATCTCCATCAGCAATATAAATTTTGCCAACGGTCTCCGTTTGAGATCCGGTGAGTTTAAACGTTTCAACTTGTTTGAAAGTAGCAGTCAGATATTTCATATCATCGTATTTATCCTGGACTTTACTAATTATCTTATTAACATCGGCTGCAGATAAGCTCGTCATAAAAATAAGACTTAATCCCCAATACAGAATATTTCTCCGAGACATATTATTTCCTCTTTACATTTGACTTAATTCTTCACGTGTTAAAAGGACATCACGTGCTTTGCTTCCATCCGGTGGTCCTACGATACCATCTTCTTCAAGTTCGTCCATCAAACGGGCGGCACGTGAGTATCCAATATTTAGTCTACGCTGTAAAAGTGAAACAGATCCTTTTTGATGCTGTACTACTACTGCACGAGCTTCTTCATACAGCTCATCCCTGCCACCACCTCCTCCTCCGAAACTTCCACCGGAACGGCTGGACACAGGTTGAGGCAAACTATAATATGGTAATTTTGGCTGCTTTCTAATATGTTCCAAAACCGTTTCCACTTCATCTGTTGAAATAAAAGGATTCTGCAAACGAATCGGTTTTGCGCTCCCCGGCGGCAAATATAGCATATCGCCATTACCCAATAATTGTTCTGCACCATTTAGATCGATTACTGTACGTGAATCCACTTTCGTTGCAACCTGATAAGCACTACGTGAAGGGAAATTGGCTTTAATCATACCTGTAATAACATCAACACTGGGACGTTGTGTAGCTAACACAAGGTGAATACCAACTGCTCTGGCCATCTGAGCTAATCGTGCTATGGGAGCTTCAACTTCTTTCGCGGCTACCATCATCAAATCAGCTAATTCATCAACTAAGATTACCAGATAAGGCAATTGTTGCGCTTTGTTTTTTACGGCTTTTGGATCTTTATTTCTTACTTTTTCATTATAATCTACAATATTACGCGCATTAATTCCGGCAAGTTGATTATACCTGCGTTCCATTTCCAGCACAACACTGTTAAGAATACTAACCGCATTATTCGGGCGCGTAATAACTTCCTCATCCAGATCAGGTCTATAAAGCAAATAATGTTCTTTTAATGTTCTATATAATGACAACTCAAGCTTTTTAGGATCAATCATGATAAATTTTACCCTGCCCGGATTTACGGCATACAACATGGACATAATCATAGTATTGATTCCAACACTCTTTCCGGAACCTGTTGATCCAGCAACCAGTAGGTGGGGCATTTTAGTTAAATCAGCAATATACGATTCACCGTTAATAGTTTTACCCAAAGCCAGCGGTAACTCAAAATTTGACTGGCTGAACTGCTCGGATCGTAATAATGATTTTAGATAGACGGTTTGTGGATGACGATTAGGAATTTCGATACCAACAGCCGCTTTGCCGGGAATCGGCGCAATAATACGAATACCGCGTGCTTCAAGTGCCAAAGCCAGATCATTCGCCAGGTTTACAATGGAGCTCACCTTAACACCGGGAGCCGGCTGCAGTTCATAAAGTGTAATGACCGGTCCTGCTGTGACCCGAATTACTTTAGCCTTGACTCCAAAATCAAGTAGCTTTACTTCCAGAAATTCAGCATTAGTTTTTAATTCTTCTCTGGTAACACTCTGTACATTCGGTGGTGGATCGTTCAATAAATCGATAGAAGGAAATTTATAGCGAGCAATACTTTCTTTCACCAGCCTGTCATAATCGATTTCGACATCTGTGTGTTCATCTTCCACCTCAAATCCCAACTCTTTTTGTTGACCTTGATTTTGGGATACAATTGAGTTTGTAACTTTAGGACTTTCATCATCAGAATCAGGTTCGGAGCCTTCTGCATTTTCTTTTTGTCCGGGAACAGCTATCTTTTTATCAGGCTGAACTGTTTTAGCCTCTGCCTGATGTAAGTCTTTATCAACCATTATTTCCGTTTGCTCTGCTTCTTTTTCCCTTATTAATCCAGGGAACTTCCACTTTTTATCCCGATCCGATTCACTTTTTGTTGCAGTAGTTCTTTCTTCCTGCGATTTTTTACGTTTTAATTCAATCTTTTTACGCTGCTTATCGGCAAGTGTTGCTTCCCGTTTTTGTCTGTATTGCAGCCAGAAAGTTTTAACAATATTCAAGAGCGTTTGTAATTGCTGATTTAAAGCTTTGAAAATCTGCACTAGTTCAATCTGAATTGTAATAACAAACAAAATCATTGCAGTCAAAATCAGTAATAGTAATCCACCAATCTTGCCAAGATAGATAACAAATTTTGCTGCCAGCCATCCACCAATCAATCCACTGGGGTAATACTCGGTCAGATTCCCACCTGTGCGCATAGATTCAGGAAAGGCAAGAAAGATGGAAAGAATTATTGACCAGCCAACTAAAAGAATACTGGTACGCAACGGATTTTCAATAGATTTTATATTAATCGCTGAAAGACCAAATAACATCAATATGAGCGGTAAAACA
>JARRPN010000349.1:0-3605 GCA_037382875.1 Calditrichaceae bacterium
TTTTCATAAAATATTACTACAGAGGGAATGATCTACTATTAATTTAATGATCCAATTAGATACACCAAATAGTAAATTAAATTGATGAAAGTAAACTCAAATTAAATAGTTTTCTGCATCTCAATCCTAATAAGTCAAACAAACCTGATTTTCAGTAAAGTTTTTTGTTATTTATGTCGTTAATAAACAAGTATATAATATATTATGATCTAACATAGTTCATAAACAATTTGTAAATAATTTTTAACTAAATTTCGTTAGTAAGTTGAAATTTCAATAAGTATTTTATATTATTTGATATAGAATGCTGGAGAAGCTTTAAAGTGAAATCAATAATTTCAACAAGCTTAAGCTTTAATATATATTTTTTCTTTTTCTTTTCAATAAGTTCTCTTCTGTTTGGACAAAATCCAATTATCATTGATGATGAATTCAAATCAGTCTCATCACAGAACGATATTTATTATTATGAGGATAAAACATCTAATCTAACAATTCAGGATATATTACAGTCTGATTCAATCAAGTTTCAGCCTCTGGTTGGAAAAACAAATTTAGGATTTAGTAGATCAGCCTTCTGGGTACGTATGGAACTAATGAATAAAAGAAAGATTGTTAGCCACCCCATAACGGTAATCAAAGCTGAATACCCTGAGATCGATTATATCGATTTTTATCAAATATCTGATTCCAATAAAATAGTCAAATCAACAAAAACCGGAACCATGAGACCCGTGGATAGTCGGTCACGACCTGATGAGGCATTTGTGTTCCTTAGTTCGATTCCACCCGATCAGAATAATATTATATTTATACGTGTAGAATCTGAAACGCCTATCATGCTTCAGTTTTCCATTCTATCAATGGATAAATATCTTAAAGAAAACCATAGGAGAACATTATTTCTGGGTATTTATATAGGTATTTTTCTCCTTGCTATTGGTTACTATTCACTTCTTTATTTCAGGTTAAAAGATAAAAGTTTTCTGTTCTTGGCTATTTCAGGATTTTTATTATTATGTGATATTTTAGCATCCCGTCAATTTGCATACATTAATTTATGGCCTGATTACATTTTTTGGAACAAAATATCCGTTCCAATTTTTGATTCGCTGATGTTTATTTTCTTCATCTTTTTTATAATCGAATTTCTTGAATTAAAGAAATATTTATTTACCTGGTTTCGGATATTACAAGCAATTGCCTTAATTTTAATACTTCTTGCCATTTTAGTCCCATTTTCAGATTTGTATATTCTCAAGCAATTAATACTCGTTTCTATGATTTTTGCATTAATCGCTATAGTACCCGCATCATTTTTTTCAGTTAAAAAAGGATATAGTCCTGCTAAATTTTTTCTTGTGGGCGTATTATTAATAAGTCCATTAGGCATCCATTTCATGTTGACAGAGCTAAGTATACTTCCTGCAAGTGATATGGGAGCGAATGGATACATTATAGCAAGTATATTTCTGGTTTTGTTTTTTTCTCAGGCAGTTTCAGATCGTATTAAATTATTAAAATCGGATAAAGAAAAAGCAGAAATGAAACTGCAAATAAGCGAAGAACAACTCGCTCTTGTAATTAAAGGGGCCAACCTCGGTACATGGGATTGGGACATTCTAAATAATAAAATTACTCGCAATCCCCGCTGGTTTGAGCTAATAGGTTTACATTATAATGAAATAGAGTCAGATATAGAAAGCTGGCAAAGTTTAATCCATCCTGAGGACAGACAATTAGTCAATAAAAATCTTAATCAACTTTTGGAAAATCAAACTGACTCTTACGAAGCAGAATACAGGGTCAAGCACAAATCAGGAAAATGGATTTGGATTTTAGATCGTGGTGGAAGTATAGAATATGATGATGAGGGAAAATCAGCACGTATAACAGGTACAACGGTTAATATTACTAAACGAAAACATGCAGAAATCAGTCAGCAAATTATATATAATATTACAAATGCTATTTTGACTACTGAGGATATGCATACTTTCTATATGGCAATCCATACAGAATTGAATAAAATTATTGATGCCAAAAACTTCCAGGTCGGCATTTATGATGAGGACAGGCATGTGATTACTTTGCCTTACTCTGTGGATCAAAAAGATCAATATAAGGAAATTCCAGCTGGTAAATCATGTAGTGCTTATGTAATAAAGAAGAGAGAGGCTTTACTTCTTAGAGAAAAAGATATAGAAGAACTTTTAAGTAAAGGTGAAATAGAAATTTTTGGTACAAGAAGTAAAGTATGGTTAGGTGTACCTTTAAAAGTTGATCAAAAAGTCATCGGTTTAATTTTTGTACAAAGTTACGAAGATGAAAATGCCTATGATGAAACTGATCGAACCCTGCTGGAATTTGTATCTGATCAAATTGCAATATTAATCAAACGTAAACAAACTGAACAAGCTATTCGTGAAAGTGAAGAAAAATTTAGACTTTATGTTGAAAATGCGCATGACGGTGTTATGATTGTTGGAGATAATTTTAAATTTGAATATGTCAATAATGAACTTAGCAAGATAATTGGTTATCCCATAGATGAAATTATAGGACAGGAGTTTATTAAGTTTCTGCATAAAGATAGTATTAAGACAGTAACTGAGCACTATCGACGCCGGAGACAAGGTGAAGATATTCCAAACAGATATGAATTTAAAGTAATTACAAAATCGGGTGAGATCCGGGAAGTCGAAATCAGTTCAACTGTCTTAACAGATTCAAAAGGCAGACAGAAGACCATTGCCCACCTGTTAGATATAACTGAACAAAAACGTGCACAGGAAGCTTTATTAGAAAGTGAGAATCGATTTAAAACATTATTTAATTCAGCCGGCGATGCATTCTTTATCATGAAAAATGATAAATTTATCGAATGTAATAATAAAACTCTTGAAATGTTCGAATGTACGCGAAAGCAAATTATAGGGCAAACGCCATATAAATTTTCACCTCGAAAACAACCAGACGGACTAGTTTCTGCTGAGAAAGCCAAAGAAAAAATAAAGGCAGCAATCGCTGGAAAACCGCAATTTTTTGAATGGAAGCATATCACTCAAGATGGCAAACCATTCGATACGGAAGTTAGTTTAAATACTATACAGCTTAGTTCCGGATTGCATGTTCAGGCAATTGTTCGAGATATAAGTGCTCGTAAACGATCGGAACAACTTCTTAACATACTCAATGAAGCAAGTATGAGTATGCCAATTTCTGGAAAAAAACTAGAATATTTTAAAGTACCAAGGAAAGCTACAGAAGAAATAATTCGAGTAACCGAAAAGCATGAAATTGTTTTTGTTCTTGATAGTAAGGATTTTATGGAAAAAATGCTTAAAGCATCTAAAGTGCCTTTTGCTTCAAAAGTAGTAAAATTACTTGACGTTAAACCTATCATATTAGCACCATTGGTAATCGATTCGAAATTTCAGGGTATTGTTTCCCTTCAATCTGATTCAATCCGAGAGTCAGAAACTGCTGCATTTTCAGTTTTTGTACATCAGATCGCCAGTGCTGTAAAAAGGGCAGATCATTTTGAACAGGCGCAGAGAGAAATCACTACTAGACTAAAAGCTGAAAAAGCCCTAAGAGACAGC
>JARRPN010000350.1:0-4634 GCA_037382875.1 Calditrichaceae bacterium
AGCACTTCACAGGTATCCCAATAATTATTGGAGCTTGTCCTCGATCCGGTACGACTATTTTACTATCAATTCTCGGCGCGCATCCAAATATCTTTGCTATTCCAAATCAGACCTACGCTTTTGATCGCTGGGAAAAAGATATTAATTATAATAAAGGGAAAGGAAAATGGCGACCAACCCGGATAGACCGATTATACCTGCAATTTTTGATTCATAGCATTCCAAAAAGCGCTAATCGATGGTTAGAAAAAACACCTAAACACGTTCGTTCATTTGAAAAAATATTGGATTATTTTCAGAATCAGGTAAAATTAATTAATATTATCCGGGACGGTCGGGCAGTTATCGTCTCAAAACATCCAAAGCATACACCTGATCAATACTGGGTTTCGATTGAACGCTGGATTGAGGATGTTAATATTGGATTGATGTTAGATAGCCATCCCAGTGTTATAAATATTAAATATGAAGACCTCATAAATGACTTTGAAAGAACCTTGATTAAGATTTATCAGTTTATCGATGAAGAGGAACCTGAAAATTTAGATGAATGGATAGAAAAAACAAACATTAGGAAAAGTATGCACTGGGCTGCTCCGGTACAGAATTTATATGCACATGCTCTGGATCGCTGGCGTAAACCGGAACATAAAGAGAGGGTGAAAGAGTTTATGGATAATGCTGAAGCAGTGAATCTCTTAAAAAAATTAGGCTACACAGAATAGAGGAATTAAGCAAAATATATGAGTACAAAAAAAGTATTATTCTACCTGGCACAGGAATATTACTGGCCTAGCATGGAACCAATATATCAAGCCTTTAAAAAGGATAAGAACTACGACCTCTATATTAAGCTGGCTAAAAATAGCAAACGTTATTTTTACATATTCCTAATTTCTCAGAAGAAAAAACTGGAAAACAAATATCAGAAATTAGGCTATAACATTACTAGGGAATCCAAAGGATTCGACGCGGTATTCTGCGGTGCACCTATCAAAAAACCTGAGCAATATGATAATGCATTATTGTGCAATGTTGATCATGGCCCCGGTATCAAAACACTGCGTTACCGGCACTTCTTAAAACAGCCAAACACTAAATATCATTGTTTTGTTGAAGGGCAATATAGAGTTGATAAATTTAAAAAATATGATTTAGATAAAATTGAGGATATAATTGATGTAGGTCTGCCCAAATTGGATCGATTTTTTAATGGTTATTTTAATGCGAGTGAAATTTTTCGAAATCTGAAACTTGATCCGGATCGTCAGACGGTCTTGTATGCACCATCTTACAAGCCAACATCTATTTTTGATATTGGTAAAGAAATTATTGCCTTGGGTAATACATATAATATCATTGTTAAACTTCATCCATACAGCTGGTCCGGGAAATATGCTTCACATAAACAGCACCGGTTTTTTGAGGACCTTCGAAAAAAACAAAACAACTTTTTATTAGTTCCACCAGATAAGCATGATATAATGCCATTTATGTTTATTGCGGATACTATGATCAGTGATGGTTCCAGTGTTATTAATGAATTTTTAGCTTTAGGGCGTTGTGGTATCATATATGATATGGATGAAAGTAAATTACATCATGGCGATGGTCAGCAGCTGCTTGAAGACAGCAGTGCATCCTGGTTAAAAGATTCATTTATTCATGTTAAAAGTTCTGATCAGATTGCTAAGGCAATAGAAGAAGCATTGAATCCTTCAAAGCCAAGATTAGAAAAGATTAATAAAGATAAAGAATACATATTTTCATATACTGATGGTAAATCCGCTGAACGTGTAAAAAACAAAGTGGATGAAATTTTATCGCAAAAGGGAGATTAATAAAATTGAAGGAGCAGAAAACAGCAATTATTCTGGCAGCAGGGAGGGGCAGCCGGCTTAAAGAATTAAGTCTAGAAAATCCTAAACCGATGACCGTCGTAAGTGATGCTACGATTATAGAAAACCTTATCCGATCGCTGATCGCATCAAATATTCAAAAAATTGTGGTTGTAATTGGCTATATGGCTCATAAACTGCAGGATCATATTGAACAAAAATTTAAAAGCGAAGCCGATTTTATTTTTGTGAAGAATGAAATATTTGACCGTACTAATAATATTTATTCTCTATGGCTGGCACGCGAGTATATGAGACTTGGTTTTTATTTATTTGAAGCGGATGTCTATTGCGATACATCCATAGTACAACAATTGGTTGATTGTGACCATCAGGATATTATGCTTATTGATAAGTACTTAAATAAAATGGATGGCACCGTTGTTACGCTTGATAGTGATGGGACAATTACAAACATGATTCTCAAAAAGGATCAAAAAAATCAATTTGATTATAATGATAAGTATAAAACAATCAATTTTTATAGAATAAGTGCGAAATTTGTCAGCGATTATTTTTTGTCGAAACTAAATGAACATATTCAAGGTAAGGATGTGGGCTCTTATTATGAACAAATCATAAAAGAGGCGGTTGATGAAGGATATAAGTTTAAGGGGCTTGTGCCATCGGATGGTAAATGGTGGGAAATTGATACCCAACAAGATCTTGCCCATACACGTAGAATCTTTTATGATAATCTATCAAATAACTGAATTTGATCCTGCTTCTAATCTATAAAAAATTGGTTATTCTGGGTGAATGGATTAATTTGACTAACATTAAATTAAAGAGCTGACTGAAAACAATGCAATTATATATTAAGGTACTAAAATTTATTACAGTCTATTGGAAAACAATAGCATTGGCACTTGTCCTTACCTTATTTTATGTGCTTTTTAATAATCTATCGCTTTGGATTTCTGTTGATTTTGTTAGAGAATTATTTACTGCTGAAACAGTAACACAAACCGTATCGGATAGTACGCAAAGTCAGCCGGAAACGATGAATAAAAAGGATAAGCTGAATCAATTGTTTGATACTGGAAAAGATTTTGATCTTTATACGACCATAAATTATCATATTAAACGTATTTTGATCCAGGATACGCAAAGTGGCACTTTAAAGGTTCTATGTCTTGTTATTTTTCTATCGTTTTTGTTAAAAAACATTATTGACTACATCCGGCATGTACTTTTGAATTATGTTGAAGTCCGTGTGACCATGAATATGCGCAATCGATTACATGAAAAGATAATGCATCTGCCAATACCTTTATTTGATCAAAAACATACAGGTGAATTTACTTCAATATCTTGCATACTAATTTTGGTCCGATGATTCTTTCACCAATACAGATTATAGCTAATGTAGTGATTTTATTTTTAATTGATGTACGATTATCTCTGATTACACTCCTTGTTCTGCCATTGAGTGCAACAGCAATAGTAAAAATTGGCCAGGGTATGCGTAGACGCAGTCGCAGAGTTTTTAGAAAGGTTGCAGAAGTAATGCAAACTTTCCAGGAAGCTGTTACAGCAATTCGGATTGTAAAAGCCTTTTCAAATGAAGATAAAGAGATCGAAAAATTTCATAAGGCTACATATAAGCATTTTAAAAATCTGTTTAGAGCGAATCGGTTGAAATTTGCGACTTCGCCGATTAATGAAGTATTATTGGTTTTGATCCTTGTATTTTTACTCTGGTATGGAGGAAATTTAGTATTCAGCAACAGTGGCCTTAATGCAGAAGATTTTGTACGATATCTGCTATTTTTATTTACCATGTTCCAACCCATTAAAACCTTTTCAGGTATTAACAACACAATCCAGACTGGAATGGCTGCTGCAGAAAGGGTATTTTCTGTTATTGAGACAGAGCCTGAGAAGTACGACCCTCCTGATGCAGTTGATATTGATAATTTTCGTGAAACGATAGAATTTAACAATGTCACATTCAGTTATAGTGAAGAGACTGAACATGTTCTTAAAAATATCAATCTCAAAATCAACCGTGGAGAAATGATAGCTTTTGTTGGCCATAGCGGATCGGGAAAAACAACTCTTGTAAATCTAGTGCCGAGATTCTACGAAGTAAATGCAGGTTCTATAAAAATTGATGGCATTGATGTCCGTAAATTAAAACTAAAATCTCTACGCCGATTAATGGGCATTGTTACCCAGGAAAGTGTTTTATTTAATGATACAATCAGAATGAATATTGCTTATGGTTTAGATAATGTTACCGATGATTCAATTATAGAAGCATCGCGTTCAGCTAATGCCTGGGAGTTCATTGAAAAGATGGATAATGGTCTGGATACACATATCGGTGAACGAGGTGTGCGATTATCGGGTGGCCAGAAACAGCGATTGTCGATTGCCAGAGCGATTTTAAAGAATCCACCGATTTTAATACTGGATGAAGCGACTTCTTCGCTGGATACAGAATCGGAACGTTTGGTACAGGAAGCCATTGATAAACTTTTATTGAGTCGTACAGTACTGGTAATAGCTCATCGATTATCTACAATTAAAAATGCAACAAAAATTGTAGTGTTAAATGATAGAAAAATTGAAGCTATTGGAACGCACGACGATTTGTATCAGAACAGTCCTGTCTATAAAAATTTGTACGATAATCAGTTATTAGCTGGCGATGATAACCAGAATTGAACAATCACGATATAATTGTTGTTAATTAATGAAATGCCGGATTCTAATATTAAAAGGACAAAG
>JARRPN010000351.1:0-4402 GCA_037382875.1 Calditrichaceae bacterium
CAAGCCAATTACTAGGTGCCAGGATGATAATTGGTTCGGATAAAATGAAAGAAAATATTAATAAAAAAATTCTGCGACCACTTATCTATCAACGGAAAGAGTTATATATCAAACGCATGATCAAAGAGGTGCGAAGCCGAAATGAGAATGCTGTTGGCTGTAATGACCGATGTAATATAAAGGAAGCCATGGGCGGTATCCGCGATATTGAAGCCGTGGCATTAATGATTAAAGTAGATCTTGGAAGTCACCGCTCGATTGATCAACGATTCTTTAAACATAACATAAAAAAATTCCCAAAATTAAGTAAAGAGTTACAAACCCTACACGATACAGCCTATCTGCTGAGAACAGTTAGAAATTTGTATCGGATTACAGAAGCTGCGGAAGATGAAATACAGAGAGATCAATTACGGAATATGTCTGAATTGGTTGGTAGAAATTCTCTGAGAAGAAAATTGTCAGACCATATTTATAAAGACATTAAAACCAGTCTTAAATCTTCTGCAACTGCTGTTGAAAAAATTATGAAATATCTTGAAAAACAGTTGAGTTAAGCCATCCTGTTTTTATCTATATTTTTCTATTATCTGGAATATTTTTTAGTAATTGTTGTTTAATCCATCGAGTAATTATTATACATTTGAAAAAAATTGAAATATATCTAATGAAAAGTAAAGATAATAAAATACTTGAAAGAGTTACAATTCGATTCGCTGGTGATTCCGGTGATGGAATTCAATTATCAGGTCAGCAGTTTACTAACACAACGGCTCTTGCGGGAAATGATTTATCCACCTTACCCGATTTTCCTGCAGAAATTCGTGCACCGGCCGGTACATTGTTTGGTGTATCTGGATTTCAGATTCAGTTCAGCAGCGAGGATATCTATACACCAGGTGATCAGGCGGATGTTCTCATTGCTTTCAATCCTGCAGCGCTAAAAGCCAGTATCGGTGGATTGAAACACAATGGTATTTTGATTGCAAACAGCGATGCCTTTAAACCACGGAATTTAAAATTAGCCGGATTTGACCATAATCCACTGGATAATGGTGATTTAAAGGCGTATCAAGTCTTTTCAGTTCCGATTACCAAACTAACAAGGGAAGCCTTACAAGAGATTGATTTAACATCAAAAGAAAAGGATCATAGCAAAAATTTCTTTGCACTGGGCATTACGTACTGGATGTATAGCCGATCACTACAGTCTACCATGCAATGGATTGATAAAAAATTTCAATTCAACGAGGATATATTAGAAGCCAATAAACTCGCCCTAAATGCCGGATATAATTATGCACTTTCAACTGAGTTATTTGCAACGGCGTATACCGTGCATGAGGTTAAGAGAACCCCAGGTAAATACAGAAATATAAATGGTAATGAAGCGCTTGCTCTAGGACTGATTGCAGGGGCCTACAAAGCTGATAAATCTTTATTCCTTGGTGCATATCCCATCACACCGGCAAGTGATATGTTGCATATATTATCAAGATATAAAAATTATGGCGTTAAGACATTCCAGGCAGAAGATGAGATTGCTGGTATTGGTGCAGCTCTTGGTGCATCTTTTGCAGGCGATATCGGTGTAACAGCTACCAGTGGACCGGGATTTACCCTAAAAAGCGAGTTTATCGATTTAGCCGTAATTACAGAATTACCGTTAGTAGTAATTGATATTCAAAGGGCCGGGCCAAGTACCGGTATGCCAACTAAAACCGAACAATCGGATTTATTACAGGCTTTATACGGCAGGCATGGAGAAGCTCCGGTTGCAATAGTAGCTCCTAATAGTCCGGCTGATTGTTTCAATGTCGCGTTTGGAGCAATTCAAACAGCTTTAGAGTTTAATGTACCGGTTATCATTTTATCAGATGGTAATATCGCTAATGGATCTGAACCTTGGCTTATTCCAAACACGAATCAGTTGCCTGAAATAAAGGTTGAGTATGCTACCAAGCCAGATGAATACAAACCATATAAAAGAAATAAGGCAACTTTAGCGCGCCAGATGGCAATCCCGGGTATGAAAGGATTTGAACATCGAATTGGCGGTTTAGAAAAAGATGAAAAAGGGAATGTCAGTTATGATGCAGAAAATCATGATAGAATGGTTGAATTAAGAGCTGAAAAAATTGATCGCATAAGACCATTTATTAAAGAACCAGAACTAACAGGACTAAAAAAAGGTGAGTTAATCATTGTTAGTTGGGGAAGTACTTATGGCCCGATATATACAGCTATTGAGGAATTAGAAAATCAAAATATAAAACCATCATGGCTGCATCTGAGATGGCTGAATCCGATGCCACAAATCCTTGATAAGGTTATTAAAAACTTCAAAAAAGTTCTTGTGATAGAAAATAATAAAGGACAATTATTAAGAATTATCAGGTCTGAATATTTAGTGGATGCCAAAGGATTTAATAAAGTTACTGGATTACCATTTAAATCTATTGAAATTGTGCAGATTGTAAAAACTTTAACAGAAAATTAATAGTACTCAACTTTATGGATATATTAACAAAAAAAGACTTTGAATCAGATCAGGAACCGCGCTGGTGTCCTGGTTGCGGTGATTTTGCAATTTTAGCCCAGATTAAAAAACTATTACCCGATTTAGATATTCCAAAAGAGAATTTTGTATTTGTTTCGGGTATAGGTTGTTCAAGCCGATTTCCATATTATTTAGATACTTTTGGCTTTCATAGTATCCATGGAAGGGCTCCGGCGATAGCGACGGGTATAAAATTGGCAAATCCTGCACTTAAAGTATTTATCGTTACTGGAGATGGCGATGGATTAAGTATAGGCGGAAACCATTTGATTCATCTATGTCGCAGAAATATTGATGTAACTGTTTTACTTTTTAATAATAAAATTTATGGATTGACGAAAGGACAATACTCACCAACTTCTGAAAAGGGAAAGATTACAAAATCAACACCGTATGGTTCAATTGAAAATCCGTTTAATCCCGTATTGATGGCTTTAAGCGCTGGTGCAACTTTTGTCGCTCGAAGTATTGATCGCGAACAGAAACATTTATATGAAATATTGAAAAGGGCTGCAGAGCATAAGGGCACTTCATTTGTAGAGATTTATCAGAATTGTAATATTTTCAATGATGGTGCATTTGAGTCATTAAATAATCCGGATAATATTTTATACATGCAGCATGGTGAAAACTATTTATTTGGATCAAATATGAGTGATATCCCTGAGCTTCCGACACCTATTGGAATATTTAGAGATACCAAGATTGAAGTGTATGATGAGCTCTTTCATAAGCAAATAAACAACAGCATTGAAAAAAAGGGCCGAGGAAGTCTACATGAGTTACTGGATTCTGAAGATGCATGGCTAGTAAAATAAAAAATTGGATAAAAACTTTATAAATGTAATCACTATATTAAAAAATGAATAAAACAGTCGATAACATTATTTAGTAAAAAGGCTATTGATAGCCGAAAGTGTTTCAGGAAAAAGGTAATTTTCATTAATGAATGAAAAAGTTTTACTTCTTGAAGATCTTGATCATATAAAAAAGCTATTGTGCAGCTATCTTGAACAAGATAAATATGATGTGTATTCAGCTGGTGATGGCCGTGAAGGTTTAAAAATATTTAATGAAGTAAGTCCCAACCTTGTGATAACCGATGTTGTAATGCCCTATATGGATGGCTTTTCTGTATGCAGGGCTATTAAATCCGATGAAAAAACACGATTAACTCCCGTAGTGCTTTTGACCAGTCTCGATGATAACGAAAGTTATATTAAAGGAATGGAATCCGGAGCAGATGATTTTCTGGTTAAGCCCGTTAATAAATTTTTATTTTTAGCTAGAGTAAAAGCTCTATTAAAAGTAAAAAGATTGAATGATCGACTTGATAATTCATGGAGTTTACTATTCTCATTAGCGAAAGCCGTAGAGGCCAAAGATAAATATACTGAAAATCATACGAATCGTGTTGGTGAAATTTCCAAACAATTCGGTATGATGATGGGTTTGTCACCAGAAATGTGTGATTCGCTATATAAGGCCGGTGTGTTACATGATATTGGTAAAATCGGAATACCAGATAGTATTTTAAATAAAACAGATATATTGACCGAAGAAGAACGGAATACAATAAACCAACATACTGTTATCGGTCGTGATATATGTCAGCCACTTAATTCCATGAAAGATATCCTCGAAGTTGTTTATTGCCATCATGAAAAATGGGATGGTAGCGGGTATCCAAATGGTATTAGAGGCAATGATATACCCCTTATGGCACAAATTGTATCCATTGTAGATGTTTATGACGCTGTTTCAAGTGACAGACCTTATCGAGATGCATACTCAAAAGATGAAGTCCGGGCAATAATGCTGAAAGAAAGCGGAAAGAGTTTT
>JARRPN010000352.1:0-3173 GCA_037382875.1 Calditrichaceae bacterium
CCTTAAAAGTTTCAGAATCACACATAGCTTTGGATTGATCGATTTTATAATCTGCAGTTACATCTTTACCAGTCAATAAAATTTTTCCGATTGCATATTCATCCCCATTCAGTCGATCCTGATTTTGATAGATAATTTGAATTGGTATGCCTTTAAATTTACTAATGAAGATCGCCTGGCCACCATTTGAAAATTGTTCTCTTTTTAATTTTGGATGGATGCATAATAGACCTTTTTCACCTCGAACTCCAAAAATTTGTGCAACCATAGTTATTAATAGCCAGGCCGGGGAAGCGGTTAAGTACATATATCTTCCATGATCTCCCGGTTCAAAATAGGAAGGAATACCCGGATAAATTCTGGCAGTAGCTGAATCAATACATAAATTAAAAATATCATCCAGAATCTGATGTCCTTCATCTATATGTCCGCATTTAAATAGTCCATACATAAACATGATATTCTGCTGCATCCATTTGCTGCCATGTTCCTTATGCCCATAAACAAATCCGGTAATTCGGCCAAGATTTAATTTTAACTCTTTAAAGTCCGTGCAAACTCTCAATCCCTTTTTACCATCATCTCTGAGATATCGGTTGACAGCCGAATATATTTTTGGTATTTGCCCATTCTTGGCTGCGCCACACATAATAGGAATAACCTGTGAAGTCAGATCTACTCTTACGCCTAACTTGTGATCACCATGAACCGGCTGACCATCATTATCATAATGTCCGTTAAAAAACGATTCACCATCTTTGGTGCAAATCCATTCTTTTTCCCTGATTTGTTTAAAGACCGATTCAGATTTTTCTCTCAAATCAATAATAAGATCCCGCACTTTCACTTTCACTTTTTTTCCACTGACATCATGTTCTACTGAGTCAAAATATTTTTTAAGATGATTCTGTTTTTCTTTTGGATCATTATAATTAACAAGACTTTGATTTGGAAGCCGGTCAAGTAAGGGAAGTATTTCTGATAGAATCTCTATTTTTTCAATTCTCTTTTTGGATAAATCCTCAAGTAAATCGGCCAAAAGGGCCAGGTTATGCCCATAAAAACTGTAAAAACAAACCGATTCACCTCGTTCCCTGGCCATATCGAGCGTATCATTCCAGTCTGCGCCTTCTAACAATAAGATATTATGTTCACCTACATTATAAAAGGCTGAAAGCTGCTGAATAAGAATATGTTCAAATATGCTGCCTGTATAAATTTCCTTCGAATTTGTTTTTTGAATGGTGCCGTAGGCATCATTCCAATCCTGGTCTCTGCCTTTACTTCGATGTGTAAATAAATCCTTCCAATAAGTTGATTCCTTAAAGAGAATATCATAATCGCCACTTTGCTGGATATAAAAATTTAGAACGAAGGCGGGCCAAACACCATGATCAGACCATGTCCTAGGGACATTATTCCTGTCTGCTTTGAATTCACCGGATTTAGTTCCTATTATGGTTGCATTACTTCCGTCAATCCGAATACCACCAAAATTATTAATCATTTCTTCACGGGCATTTTCCGGATCAACCAGAAAGATGGAAAGCAGATCCTGCCATAAATCACGCCAGCCTCGTCCACCACGACCATATCCAAAATCAGGAAGATACGAATTTCCAAAAATCTGCCGGCATTTAAGCTGAAAAGATACCCAGCGCATCCAATTATCAAAATCACTATTGGACGTTTTAAATTGCACATTATTAACCAAATTCTGCCAATAGCTGTGTGTTTTTTCAAGTATTTGCTCAACTAATTCAACAGACGCGTATTTTTTACGCCATTTCTTAATATCGCTATCATTCTCGGTTATGCCGTTGATCAGTATATAGGTTGCACTTTGTCCTTTTTTTAAAGTGATTTTCTTAAACTGCAAAGCACTGACAGCTTCTTTGCCTTCGACAATGTCTCCAGTATTATATTCTGAGCTGCTACCTAGATACACAGCTTCGGGATTATCCAGACTGCCACCCTGTCCAATAAATTCGTACAGATCACCGAAGACCGTTTCAGGAGAATCCCCTTCTGATGCAAAACCAATTGAAACGTACTTAGTTTTATTGACCGTATGTCCCCTCTCATCATGAACAATGGTCGGAAAAACCATGACACCGTCTTTGAGTATATAGGTCCGTTGAAACATGGTGGTCACCTGCCGGTGATCTCTGATGTTGTCCGCATGTCTGCCAAATATTGGCAAGGCAGAGTATGGGATAAACCTACAATCTTTATTTCCAGTATTTGTGATTTTTACTTTCATAATCTCAATAGGGTCATCATTAGCAGGTACAAAGATTGTAACTTCCGATTTAATGCCAATCTTATTATTGTAGCGGGTCAAGGTAAACGAACCTATTTTGCCAGTTACTTCGGATCGATCCCGTTCATCTGTCCATTTTTCACTTTTCTGAAAACAGCTGCTTCCAGCAGCAGACCATGGTTCAGCATTTTCGGGCTTAATCCAGAAATTCCGCCCGCTTGTTGTCCGATGCAGCTCTTCTGTAACCGTTGCAATGGTCAGATATTTATCAAAACTGCTGCAAATATCCCCTTTTAACTCCGGCGTAATGGAACATTTTAGCCCTTTTTCATTCATCAAAGGAAAATATAACCGGGAAATATACTCAGCATCCGGTACAATGAATGTCCCATCATTAGCTGATGTAAATTTCCATAATGTACCTTTTTTACAACGTGCAGCTAATCCACCGATATTATCTATATTTGTTTTCACACTCGCCAATATTCACTCCTGAATCACGCTAGTTAAGAACCAGTGTCTGAACTGCCTGAGCATCGATTGCCAGGTTAGCAAAGGTTCCTGCTAAACTTAACTGATAATTTATTTGTTTATCACTCTGATTTAACAGATTAACAGATATGGTGCCATCCAAATTTAAACAGGCTGTGACCATTAAATCTTTAACCGGATTATCTATCCCAATTCTGTGAGCACCCGGTCTGATATGCCTTGAGAACTGTTTCATCACATAATATAGTGGCGTATAATAGACTTCATTGCTGGCAGGTTTAACAATAATGGGCGCAATACACCAATTTTCAACATGATTCGGCCCACCCTGTGTATCCAGAACCAGATTCCAGTCTACCCAGCCGGTCAGCCAGCTGTTTAATCCACCAATAATATCACGTGCATAGCGATACACCGG